>JACQDI010000651.1 GCA_016201195.1 Acidobacteriota bacterium
GCCACTCACGCGGCACTCCATAGCCCGCCGCGGCTTCCGGCATCGTGCCATGAAAGCCGGTCTCAAACACCGCGACCAGCGGCACCTCGGGCGCCAATTGGCACAGGATCTCCATCGCCGCGATGTAGATGGGGTTGTGCAGCGGGGCGGCCGGCTCGAATTCCCGCATCGCCGCCAGAACTTCGGAGGTCACCCGGAAGGTCCCGCGAAACCGTGGTCCGGCGTGAACGGCCTTGAGGCCGATGGCGTCGATGCCATCTGAGAGGTGCAGGTCGAGGATCTGCGCCAGCCCCTCGCGGTATCCGGCCGGGCCCGCGATGCGCTCAATCTTGCCGCGCGTCACAACCTGCTCGGAGGGCAACTCCAGAAGCTGGTACTTCAGGGAAGTCGAGCCAAGATTCGGTATCAGGATTCTCACCCTACACCTAAGACCTAACACCTAGCACCTGACACCTGACACCTGACACCTGACACCTGACACCTGACACCTGACACCTGACACCTGACACCTGACACCTACCGCCCCCCCAGCGCTGCGCGGACCTTCGTCAGCAGCTCGTTGGCCGGCGCCTGGTAGGGGGGGCCAGCGCTTCGTTGTTGCCCTTGAGCGCGGCGGCGGCGACAAGCAATTCCTTGTGGGCCGGGGCGAACTTGCCCTGGTTGGCGAGGCTGCGGCCCAATAGCGAGCGAGCGAGACCCAGATAGTTGTTCTTGTACTTGTTCCAGTCGTCGTCGCTCATATTGGCCGGCTTGGCCTTGCCGGGGAGCGTTTCCAGGATCTTGCGGGCGTTGCCTTCGGCTTGCGCGATCTTGCCCTTGGACGGATCCACGTAGCTCTCCCCCGCCAGGTAGAGGTAAGCCTCGTTGTTGGGGTCGCCAACCAAGGCAGCTTCGGCCGCTTCCGCCATTTTGTCGTTTTGTCCTAGTTGTTGGTAGGCGACCACGTATTGGGCGTCCAGCGTCTTGTCGAACTGGCCGCCGGGGAAGTATTTCCGCAGGGCGTCGAGCAGCAGGACCTTCCCCTGCGGGGCCGTCTGCTTCAGGGCCGCGCCGTAGAGGGCGTGCTCGTTGTACTGGTCGACCTGGGTGGCGAACTCCACGCTGCGCTTCCAGGTTTCGACCTCATCGGCGTCACTGGGCTTGGGAACGGCCTTCGCCTTCAGGGCCAGGGCGTGGGTCCCGTCCACCAGCGCCACCAGTTGCTGCGCATCGCCCTTCCCCTCGCCGCCTTTCACCAGCAGGTGCGCGATTTCCAGATCGTCGGGGGCTTTTTTTTGGGCCTCCAGGCCGTGCTCGATCGACTTGTCGAACTGGCTGGCCGCCAGACACGCGGCCTGGAGCTGGAGGTGAACGTACCCCGCTGCGTCGTGAGAGCCGAATTTGGCCAGGAACTGCTCGAGCAAGCCGATCTTCTTGGCGCTGTCGCTTTCCTCGCCCGCCTGTTGCAGCAGCTTGCCCTCTTCCGATTCTGTGTTGATGGTGACGTTCCGGATCTGGGCCCAATTGGGAGCCGCCAGCCATAGCAGCCACAACGTCGCAGATATAAGTCGTTTCATTGCCGCCTCCAATGTAGGGGATGGTACGCCAAACGGAGATGGGAATCAAGGGCGGGCAGTAACCCTCCTCACATCGCTTCCGCCTCTGTTGTAGGATAGCGCCTTTGCGTTCTTTGTTGTCTGTGCGTCTTTGCGAGAGCCGGGCAAGCGAAAGCCTTACCCCGCCATGAAAAAATCCAAGCGAAAACGGCTCACGTGGATCGCCATCGCGGCGGTACTCTTCGTTTCGCTGACCTACTGGACCCTGGGATCCGGGCCTTCCCAGAAGCCGGTGTTGGAGACGGCGGCGGTCGAGTTCGGCGATCTGACCGTAGAACTGCCGGCCGCCGGCCAGGTCGACGCGATCAGCGTGGTTGATGTGGGATCGCCGATTTCCGGGCGCGTTGTGAGTATCCACGCCGACTTCAACGGGCGGGTAAAGGCCGGGCAGTTGCTGGCCGAGATCGAGGACGACGACTACCGGGCTACGTTCTTACAAGCCCAGGCGGACTGGAAGGCCGCCCAGGCGGCGATCGAGGTGGCCGAAGCCAACGTGCGGTCGGCGATCGACGACCAGGGGCGGACGAAGGCTTACGCCGAGCGCGCCCAGACTCTGTTCGAAAAAGCCAAGGCCGACCTGGAGCGGAACCAGAAGCTGCTCGCCGACGGCATCGTGAACCAGTCGGCGTTCGATCGCATCGAGGCCGCGTATCGGACGGCGAAGGCCGACGCCGCCTCGGCGGCCGCTCAAGTGCTCCAGGCCGAATCCAGGGTCAAGAACGCCCGGGCGATGCTCGACCAGGCCCATGCCACGGCTGACCAGCGCGCCGCGCGGGCCGCTTTCGCCAAGCGCAACCTGGATTACTGCCGGGTGATCTCGCCGGTCACCGGCATCGTCGTCTCCCGCAACGTGGACGTGGGGCAGACCATTGCCGCCCGCCTGTCAGCGCCCAGCCTGTTCCACATCGCTGAAGACCTCTCGCGCATGTACGTGTACACCAAGCTCGATTCCTCGGATGTTTCCAAAGTGCAGCCCGGTCTGAAGGCGACCTTTACGGTGAACGCCTATCCCCGGGAGACGTTTGAGGGGACCCTCGTAGCGGTGCGGATCAATCCCAACCCCGAATCGCCGGTGTCGCGCGCTCAGGGGACGCAGGGCCAGTTCAAGCGCAGCATTTCGGCCGGGGTGTCATCGGGAGGGCCTTCGGCGACGGATCAGCAGCAGGCAGCGACCACGAGCGGCGGAACCAGCGGCTCCGGGGGTGGGACCAGCTCCCCGGGTGGCGCAGGCGGCAGTTCCGGCGGCCAGGGTCAGTCGTCCTCCTCGTCCAGCGGCCTGCCCCAGACCACAACCAGCAGCACCACGGCGGGCGCCGCGCCGCCCACCGCCAATCGCAACACCGTGGTTGTCTACGACGCGCTCATCGAGTTTGCCAACCCCGACCAGAAACTGCTGCCCGGCATGACCGCCTACGTGACCATCCCGCTCCGCGCGGTGAAAGGGGCGCTGAAGGTGCCAGCCGCCGCCCTGCGGTTCTCGCCCAATCTGCCGGAGCCTGAAAAACAGAGACTCCTCGAAAGCGCCGGCCTCCGCGCCGGCGAGCCGGTGGTGTGGGTGGTCACCGGTGAGAAGGACAAGGAGAGGGAGTTTCGGCCTGCCCGCGTCAAGCCTCTCCTCACCGACTACGTTATGACCGCGGTCGAATCCTCCGACCTGAAGCCCGGGATGAAGGTCGCCACGCGGCTGAACATGCCGGCCAAGCCGACGACCTGAAAAATAGCCACAGAGGCACAAAGAACACAGAGAGACTACAGTTTTGGGATCCATCGGGGGACGATCCTGCAATAATCCTCGTACTCCGACCCGAACTTGTCTCGCAAGGTGGGCTCTTCGTAACCGATGACGAACAGGTGGGCAATCAGCAGCCACGGAAGCGAGAACAACACAATTGACGGGGAGCGCTCGTAGAAGCCGAAGCCGGCCAGCAAGAAGCAGCCGGCGATATACATCGGGTTGCGCACGTAGCGATAAGGGCCGGCAGCCACGAACCGACGGGGAGCATCAAAGGGGGCTGGGGTCCCGCGCCCCCTGACCACGAAGAATCCGGCGCACACCAACCCGAGAATCCCACCCGCTGCCATCAACAAGAGGCCTGGGGTTTTCGTCCAGGTGGGCAGGATTCCCAAGCTCCGATCCCAGGGGCGAACCTGCAAGGCCACCCAGCTCCACAGCCACACGAAGCCGGACATGAACAGCAGCGTTCGCAGGGCGGTAAACAGTGTGTGCACGGCAGCAGGAGCCTACTTTTTCCGCACCATCTTCAGGTTGTTGGGTCCTTCGTTTTCGGTCAGGCGTTTCAGTACCGCTTCGTTCTCGCCCGTGAGCCTCATCTCGAAGGAAACCGCCCCGCCGTGGTCGTGATGCTTTACCTTGAACCGCAGCACTCCACCCTCCAACTTGGGATCAACCAGCGGCAACTCGGTTTTTCCGGTCACCCTGGGTCCGCCGCCATCGTCTCGGAACATGTAAAAGACCACGGTCCCGCTCAACTCGCCGCCCTGCGACTGAATGTTCAAGGTGGCACCCGGCTGGCCGTGCATTTGTCCTTCCCACGTGCCGTCGACAGGGCCTGCCGCGGCGGCCAAACCTGCCACAAATTCCTGCAAGCCTCGTAGCACTTCGGCCTCTCGGGTGAGAAAGACGAAGTGTTCGGCCCCCTGCAAGTCCACCACACGCGCTCGGGGCACTCCACTCTTGAGGTTCTGGATCCACCTGTCGACATAGGCCGCTGTTGCGGTGTCGAACGCCTCGATGGCAGCGCGTTCCTCTTCGTTCTTCGGCTGATATCCGTCCGGTCGCAGCGGATCGTTCGCGTGTCGTGGAAGGTCGAGAAATGCCAGTACAGGCACCCGGATCTTTGAGTAATCTCGCTTCTTCTGTCCGTCCCCAATCGCTTTCATGATTCTCTGCGGAGTTTTGAACTTGCCCTTCGTTCCGTCGGGATTGGTTTCATACATGTTGCGCAACTCGGACTCAGGAAGCGCGAATTTCCCGCTCCGTATTTGCCAGGCCCGGTATCCGCTGAACGACTTCGACTCTTCTTCGGAGCGCGGGACAATCGTGCTCATCGCGGCTGGCAACTTCTTGAACAGCTCCATGTACGCAGGATCGCTGGCCGGCCAATCTCTCGGGTCGCCAAGGGCGTCCAGATACACAAGCCCTGCCAGACGATCGGAATGCTGGTTCCCCAGTGTCGTCAGTTCACCCCCCGCCATGGAGTGACCCACCAGCACCGGCGCATCAATGCTGAGAGAATCCAGAACCTGGAGAACGTCATCCGCCAGCCGCTGGTCGTCGTAGCCGGACTCGGGTTGACTGGAGGCGCCGAAGCCGCGCCGCGTGATGGCGTAAACGTGACACCACTCGGTCATTTTCGGAGCGAACTCGTCGAAGACGTGGGCGGTATTGCCCGACCCCGCTAGCAGCACGACCGCGCGTCCCGAGGCTCCCCAATCGAGCACCTCCAGCCGGACGTCGTCCTCCACGGTTACGAACTGCATGCGGTGTTTGGCCGGGTCCTGCCACGCGACAGATTCCTGTGCGCAGACAGGCGTCACCAGAGAAGTCAACACTAAAGCAGTTACTCGGCAGCCAAGGAGATCGCACATCGCAACTTTACCTCCTGAACTCATGAGATACAGGCCCAAGCAGCTATTGCTTTCCGATGGCCGCCGTTCCCAGCAGGCCGCCGAGACCCATAGTCTCCACCGCCGAGGAGGGCACGATGACCATCGAACCCCGCTCCTTCACCGCCTCGTA
>JACQDI010000652.1 GCA_016201195.1 Acidobacteriota bacterium
CCCTTTTGCGCGAACGCGCCGGAAACCGCCAGGCTCAGAGCTACCACCACCGCCAGCATCTTGAACTTATTCATCCCTCTGCATTCCTCCTGAGCAATATTTCATTTTACCCTAGGAATCGTGAAACCGGCCATCGCCCTGTTCGCCCGCGCTCCCCTGCCCGGCCAGGTGAAGACCCGCCTTGTTGGACGTTGGACGCCGGAGCAGGTTGCCGATCTCTACCGGGCCTTCGTGCTGGACATGTGGGAGATGCTCGGAGCGTTCGCCCCGGCCAGCGAGCTGTTCTTGTACGCCGACGCCGGCTGCGCGGAGTGGCGCGCCCTGGCCGGCGCGCAGGCTCGTCTTCAGCAGGGCGCCGGCCTGGGCCAGCGGATGCTCCACTGCTTCGACGAGCTTCACGCCGCCGGCTTCGGCCCGCTGTTGATCGTGGGCAGCGACAGCCCCGCGCTCTCGGCGAATCTCCTCGCCCCATGGACCGCCCTGCTCGCGCAGTCTCCCGCCCTGCTCGGTCCGGCCGAAGACGGCGGCTATTACGCCATCGGCTGCCGCCAGCCCCACCCGCGCATGTTCGAAGGCGTGGAGTGGTCCTCGCCCCGCACGCTCTCCCAAACCGCCGCCGCCCTCCAGCGTTGCGGCCTCCCGCCCGCGTATCTTCCATCCCACTTCGACGTGGATACCCCCGAAGACCTGGCCCGCCTCCGAGCCGAGCCGTACCTCGGTCGCCACACCCGGCGCTGGCTGGAGCATTCTGCTTTGCGGTCTTGAGATCGATTCCAAATCTGTCCTACACTAAACCTATGGATACGGTAACCGTTTCCTCCAAGTACCAGGTGGTCATCCCACGCGCAGTGCGGGAATCGCTCGGCATTCAACCCGGCCAGAAGCTCCAGGTTCTGGTGTATGCCAATCACATCGAGTTCGTCCCGGTCAAGCCCATGAAGCAAATGCGGGGATTCCTGAAGGGGATTGACACAACCGTTGAGCGCGATAGAGACCGCGTATGAACGTGGTGGACTCCTCCGGCTGGCTCGAATACTTCGCAAACGGTCCGAACGCGGAGTTTTTCGCACCGGCCATTGAAGATCTCGATGCCCTGCTGGTGCCCTCTATCTCGATTCTCGAAGTGTTCAAACGCGTCCTGGCACAACGCGGGAGCGAGAAGCTCTCCAGGCCGCAGCGCAGATGCGGCTCGGGCGAGTGGTCGATCTGGATACCACCCTGGCATTATGGGCGGCCCGGATCAGCCTCGATTTGAAAGTGCCGCTCGCCGACAGCGTGATCCTGGCAACAGCCCGCGCCCACGGTGCGGTTCTGTGGACCCAGGACCGCGACTTCAAAGGGCTGGAAGGTGTCCGCTACGCTGCGAGGAGCCGCCGGTGAGTCCACACGCTATACTTTAAGTGTGAGGATCCTCCTCTTTAGCGGCAAGGGCGGAGTGGGCAAAACCAGCATCGCCGCCGCCACCGGCCTGGAGCTGGCGCGGCGCGGCTACCGGACGCTGGTGTTGAGCGTCGACCCCGCTCACTCGCTGGCCGACGCCTTTGACCTCGATCAGAGTCTGTTCTCGGCGGCCACCGGTCTGCCCCATCCCGTCGGCAAGCGCCTCGCCATTCAGGAGGTCAACATCCAGCAGGAGATCAAGCGGCACTGGCAGGAGATCTGGTCCTACATCGTCTCCGTTTTGCAGGCCACCGGCATCGGCGAGGTGGAGGCCGAGGAGCTGGCCATCTTTCCGGGCATGGAAGAGGTCAGCTCGCTGATGTACGTCAACCAGTACCGCCGCAACGGAGAATACGACGTGGTGGTGGTCGATTGCGCCCCCACCGCCGAGTCGCTGCGTTTTGTGAGCATGCCCACCACGCTCGAGTGGTACATGAAGAATATTTTCCACCTCGAGCGCACGGTGCTGAAGGCGGTGCGCCCGGTGGCCAATCGCGTCTCGCCGGTCAAGCTGCCCCCGGACCGCTACTTCGGCAACATCAAGCTGTTGTTCGAGCGCCTGGAAGGCATCGGCGAGCTGCTGTCGGATTCGCGCGTCACCACCGTCCGGCTGGTGACCAATCCCGAGAAGATGGTGCTGCGGGAGACCCAGCGGGCGTTCGTTTATTTCGCCCTGCACGGCATGACCGTGGATGGCATCATCGTCAACCGCGTGCTGCCGGACGTTGTCCAGGACCGCTACTGCCGCGACTGGCAGCGCTCCCAGCACAAGACCCTCGAGCAGATCGAAGAATATTTCACCCCCGTCCCCGTCGGAGGAATATTTCACCCCCGTCCCCGTCGCCCGTGTGCCGCTGTTTTCCCGCGAGGTGGTCGGGACTCCGCGCCTCACCGAGCTGGCGCGCGGACTCTACCAGGAGCCGGATATCGACCCGGCGGCGCGCTCCCGCACCGAAGCCCCCTATCAGTTCGAGAAAAACGGGGCCGGCTACAAGGTGCGGCTCCACTTGGCCTTCGCCCAATCCGGCGAGGTGAGCGTGTTCAAGAAGGGCGATGAGCTGGTGGTGGAGGTCGGCGCCATGCGCCGTCACGTGGGCCTGCCCACCAACATGGCGCCGATGGAACCCCGCAAGGCCAGGCTCGAGCAAGGTATCCTGACAGTAGAACTGATGGAGAGCCGAAAATGAAAAAAGCGAATAAGGTGACCCCGCAAGCCCCGATGTGTTACTGCGCCGGCGTCGGCCCGCGCCTCAGCGCCCCGATGTGTTACTGCGCCGGCGTCGGCCCGCGCCTCAGCGCCCTGCTGGACGGGGCCATGCTCAACGCCCCAGGTTTCGACCATTTCCGCTCCGCCGGCGTAGAAGTGCTGATGGGTCTTCGCGCCATCCTGGACGCCCAGATCGAGGCCATCCAGAAGAAGTCGCGCAAGGGAACCCGGGTGCCGGTGGAGTGATTGACGATTGACGATTTAAAAACCGGCACGCCGGCGAGCCGTTCAATCGTCAATGACTCAATGAATCAATCGTCAATTCCCTCACCACTGGAATCGCAGGCTCATTCGAAAAGCCCTGGCGCCCGGCTGGTCGCCGACCGAGGAGCCGTTCACGCCGGCGACGCTCGATATAACTCCCAAATGTGTCACGTCGCTGATGTCCACCCCAGGATTGCTCCAGTTGGGATGATTGAAAATGTTGGTCGCAGTCATCTCCCACCGGAGCCGCTCGGAATTCTCGCGGAAGAAGAAATCCTTGTGCAGGCCCATGTGCCAGACGTTCACCCCCGGGCCTTTGATCACGCCCTTGGCGGAGGTGCCGAAGCGGCCCTGTGCCGGAGGCGCAAAGGCCGAGGTGTCGAACCAGCGGGTGATGGAGCGCTGACCCTTGGAGAGATTGGGGTTCTTGATGATGTCCGGGCGCAGCGTGACGTCAGCGGGGTCGCTGTCGGTGAAGGCAATCCCGACCGGATCCGGCCCTTGCCAGAACGGAGTGAGGAAATAGCCGGTTTGCGTGCTGTAGATGCCGCTGATTTCCCATCCGCCGGCCACCAGGTTCACCGGCCTGGAAGCGCCCGAGAGCCAGTGCCTGCCTTTGCCGAAAGGAAGCTGATAGATCCAACTGGTATTGAAGCGGTGGGTCGGGATATCCTGGGCGACCGCTCTTTCGCGCTGCCGGTTAAACGGATTCTCGGAAGTAAACATCCAGTCGTCGAAATCCCAGTTGTAATCCAGGTCGTAGCGGTCGCGCGCCCACGTCCAGGAGCTCTGGAAGTAAAACCCCTTGGCGAACTGGCGCAGCGCTTCCAGGGTCAGGCCGTTGTACTGGTGTCCGGCGCCGTTGGTGACGTAGGTGATGCCGGGATACTTCGGGAAGGGCCGCGGCTTGTCAATGAACGCCCGCGCGTCGGGAACCGGCGAGTTGTAGTTGTAGGCCCAGCCGCCCTTGCGCATGGCCGTGCCGATGTAGGAAGCCCGAAATCCGGTGTTCCACTGCTGGCGCTCGATGGTGAAGTTGTACTGCATGGTGTAAGGCGTCCGAAAGTTGGGATTCATGGCGGCGGGGATGCCGATCGTCTCGGGGCCGCTCACGCCGCTCTCCGGGAATACCCGCGGCAGGATTACCGGGGGGTTGGCGGTCGGGTTGGTGAAGCGCGGCAAATCCACCACGTAAGGGTTCCCGCCGAAGCCCAGCGCGTAGATCATGGGCACGGTGTCATAGAAGAACCCGTAGCCGGCGCGGAACACCGTAGCATTGCTCCACGGCCGGTAAGCGAGCCCGAGGCGGGGGGCAAAATTGTTGCGGTCCACGTTGATCACCGTCCGGCCCGGCAGACCTAGCGAGCTGGCCTCGGCGATACCTACGTAATTCTTCGGAAACACGGGGCTGATCTTCGACAGGGATCCATCGGGAACGACGATCTTGCCGGAGGTGACGTCAAAGATCGACATCAGGTTCTGGTTCTCGCGCCACCCCAAGTGCAGTTCATAGCGCAGCCCGAGGCTAAGAGTCAGCTTCGGGGTGATCCGGAAATCGTCGAGGGCGTAGAAATCGTGCGACCAGCGGTTCCGCTCGATGACCGTCCGAGGATAATTCCGCGCGGCGTTGGTCGGGATGCCCAGCAGGAAGTCCGCGTAAGGATGACCCTGGTTGCGCTGCCCGGCGCTGCTGAAGCGGCTGGAAAACGTCAGCGAGCCGAAGAGGTTGCCCGGCGCCGAGAAGGCGTCGTACCCCGCGCGGTAGAGGTTATATCCGAATTTGGCGTTGTGGCGGCCCCGGAACCAGCTCAGGTGCTCCTGCACATCTTCGGTGTGGGTGCGGTAGCCAGGGTTCGTGAAATTGGCCTGCGAAATTCCAGTCAGCCCTACCCCGCTCCAACTGATCTTCAGAATGCCAGGAAGATCCGGCAGATCCGGCACTAGGCCGACCAGACCCAAATCCTTCACGAGCTGGAGGCCCTTCACCGGCGGGATGACGGGGTTGTTGTTGAAGGCGTAACCCCAGCGAATCTCGTTAAGC
>JACQDI010000653.1 GCA_016201195.1 Acidobacteriota bacterium
CGGAGTCCGGTTCTCGGAGGCCTTTGTCACCAACTCGTTGTGCGCCCCCAGCCGAGCCTGCATCCTGACCGGGCTCTACACCCACTCACACGGGGTCATTACCAACGGGGACGGCCCGGATTTCAAGAACCAGCCGGGATTGCGGCCAGGCCAAGTGACCTACCCCGGGCTGCTGCAACAGGCCGGCTACTATACTGCCGTGGTCGGCAAGTGGCATATCCGGTCCAACCCCACGGGGTTTGACCACTGGTGCATTCTGCCGGGCCAGGGACGCTACAACGACCCGGAGATGATCGTCAACGGGGCGCGGCTGGTCTTCCGGGGCCACAGTGAGGACGTGGTCACCGACCAGGGGTTGAGCATCCTGCGCTACCGGCCCAAGGAAAAGCCCTTCTGTCTGCTGCTGCAATTCAAGGCGCCTCACCGGCCGTGGATCCCCGATACGCGGTTTGAAACCCGCTTCGAGCACGTCACCATCCCCGAGCCGCGCACGTTCAACGAAGACCTGCGCGGGCGGCCGGCGGCGGTAGCCAACTCGGACCTGCAGATCGCCGACATGCCGGACTTCGCCACTCGGGGCGTTCGCGCCGACCTGCCGCGCCATGAGCGGAAACCCCTCAACTACCAGGCGTTCATGAAGAATTACTACCGGGTGCTGCTGGGGGTGGATGAGAATGTCGGCCGCGTGCTGGACTACCTGGACGAGGAAGGCCTGGCCGAGAATACGCTGGTCATCTACACCGGCGACAACGGATTTTTCCTGGGCGAGCACGGGATGTTCGATAAGCGGCTCATGTACGAGCCTTCCATCCGCGTGCCCATGCTGGTGCGCTACCCCGCGACGGTGCGGTCCGGCCGGGTGGATTCGACCCACATGGTGCTCAACAACGACGTGGCCCCCACGGTGCTCGACTTCGCCGGGGCGGCGATTCCGGCGGCGATGAACGGGCATTCCCGAAGCTGGAAGCCGATTCTCGAGGGCCGCACCACTCCCTGGCGCGAATCGTGGCTGTATGAGTATGAAGAATATCCGGCGGTCCACTGTGCCGGCAAGTGCCGGGGCGTGCGCACCCGCAACTGGAAGTACATCCACTACTGGGAAAAGCCCGAAGCTCATGAGTTGTTCAACCTGGAAAACGACCCGGACGAGATGCGCAATCTGGCCGGCGATCCGCAATACCGGGGCAAGCTCGCCGAAATGCAAAAGGAGCTGGACCGGCTGCGCACCGAGACCGGCGACGACCGGTCGCGCGACGGGCAGGCCGCCAAGCCCTGCGATGTGATGCGCATGAACCCGAGCGGGAGGTAGCGTGCGAATCCTGGCGCTGGTTTTGACGGGGGCTGTCTTGCTGGTGGCGGTCGGGTCCGACGAGATTCCGTTTCGGAAGCACACTATCGACATCGGCCGCAGCGAAACCTGCGCCATAGCGGATGTGAACCGCGACGGGCGTCTGGACATCGTCTCCGGCGAAAATTGGTTCGAGGCGCCGGCCTGGACCCGCCACAAGTTCCGCGAGCTTCCCTTCTGGAACAACTACGTCGATAACTTCAGCGACCACGCGATCGACGTGAACGGCGATGGCTACCCCGACGTGGTCAGCGTGGCGTGGGACGCAAAGCGCATTGCCTGGTGGGAGAATCCGGGCGCGAGGAAATCCGGGGAATGGACCATGCACCCCATCGACTCGGGCTTTCCGGTGGAGTTTTCCTTCCTGGTGGATCTCGACAACGACGGCAAGGCGCTGGAGCTGCTGCCGCAATTCGGAAACGTGAAAGCGCCGCTTGCCTGGTACGAGGTCCGCAACGGAAGCTCAGGTCAGCGACCGAAGCTACGGCCACGGCATCGGGGCGGGCGACGTGAACGGGGACGGCCGCACCGACATCATCACCCCCAAAGGCTGGTTCGAGGCGCCGGCTGATCCCCGGCGCGAGGCCTGGACCTTCCACCAGGACTTTGATCTCGGGGCGACCGGATTCATCTACGTGCTGGACGTGAACCGCGACGGGGCGCCCGACCTTCTAACCAGCCTGGCCCACGACTATGGGATCTTCTGGATGGAGCACGAAAAGACCAGCGGCAAATGGACCAAGCACATGATTGACAACGCCTGGTCACAGAGCCACGCGCTTACGCTGGCGAATCTGGCCGGGGACGGGCGGCCCGCGTTCGTCGCCGGCAAGCGCCTATACGCCCACGACCACGACCCGGGCGCCCAAGAGCCGCTAGGGCTGTATTGGTATGAATACGTACAGAACGGCCCCAAGCGGGATTGGATCCGCCACATCATCGACTACGGCGGATCCGCCGGCGGCGGCATGCAGATCCCGGTGGTCGATCTCGACGGGGACGGAGACCTGGATATTGTGGTCCCCGGCAAGTCGGGAGTGTACCTTTTTGAGAATCTCACCCGCACCAAGGCTCGTTAAGGCGTATGACCAAGGTGCAATTCCATTTTGAGGCTGTTGGCGCTAGTCTGGAGTGTGGAAGGGAGACCGCGGCCGGATGCCCCCCAGTCGGCGCTGGTGGAAAGCTCTCTTTGGAGTGACCCTGGCCGTGGTGGCCGGGGGATGCCTTTGGCGGCGTTATCGACGCCGGGGAGCGCCGCTGGTTGCGGAGCCGGCGCGTAGGTGGAGCCTGGACGTTGCGCCCTGCGTGGCTCTGACACCAACGCCTTCCTTCCCGGAAACAAGGCTGCTGGCTCCAGCGGCAATTGTGGCGTTCAGCCCCTCGCCCCCCAGGGAACTGCATTGGGAACTGGAACTACGCGCTGTGCGGGTACGGCGCGAGCCGGTCCCTACGCCGGAGCCGGCCGAGGCTGTGATGAGCTACCCCGCTTCGAGCACGCGCCACCGTCTGGTCCGATGGACCGTCCGGTTCGCGGACGCAGTTCTTTATTGGCTCTTGCAGCCCTTCGTCAACCGCCGGCTGCGCTTGGCCGTGCTAGCGGTGCTTGTAGTCTTGGTTCTGTGGAGCACGCACCCGAACGTCGAGCCGGCGATCGCCGCCGTCAGCCGGCCGCTGCGCGAGCGGGCCGCCTTCACCTGGCAGGAGAGTTTTCAACGCGCTCTGCGCGTGAGTGACCTGACCCTGCTCGACAAGACGGTCGCCGTCCAGAACTACGTAGTGGACTTCGAGGCCCGCGTGGAGAAGAAATCGATCGGGTGGGTGGTGCGCTCTGCCGGCGCTAATGATTACACCGTCTTCAAGCTGACCGAACGTGGCCGCACGGTCCAGGGTGTGAAGTTCGACCTGGTGCATTATCCCGTAGTCGGCGGACGGGCGCCCGCGCCCGCCCAGCGCGAAACGGTTCACCTCGTGGTTCAAGCGCCGGAAGATCGCTTTCTGAATATTTCCGTGCGGGTAACCGAAGAGCAGATTCTGACCGTGGTCAACGGCTTTGGGATCGATACCTGGAAGCGGCCGGCAAACCTGAGCGGGGGTTTGGGACTTCTGGCAGAGAACGGCGAGTCGTTCCTGGTCAAGTCGCTCACCATCACGGGCAACGATGATTTCCTGGGCTTGCTTCTCTCGGGCGCCGGTCAAGCCCTCCACCGCCTGGCGCCTCTGGCCCCCACCAGCCACAGGCCACAAACGACAAGCTGATGCGGATCAGGCGCCAGGCGTCAGGTTTCAGGTGTCGGTAGTCGCGCCGCCCGCCTCTTCGCCCCTTCGCCTGTTCGGAATTTACTCGTCCCGCCGCCCGCCCAGCAGCCCGGCCCGAAGCAGGAAGTAGAGCAAGGTGAGCAGCGTGCTGACCGCCGCTGCTACGTAAGTGAGCGCCGCCGCGTTCAGCACGCGGTCCACGCCTTCGCGCTCGTGCGGGGAGATGATGCCGTAATCGAGCACCAGTTGCTTGGCCCGCGACGAGGCGTTGAACTCGACCGGCAGGGTCACGACCTGGAACAGCAGGACGGCGGAAAACAGCACGGCCCCGAACAGAACCATGTTGGCGGAGGAGAACATCAGCCCCAGCACCATGACGATGTAGCCGACGGAGGAACCGATGCTGGCGGTGGGCACCAGCGCCGAGCGCGCCCACAGCGGGCTGTAGTGGTGGGCGTGCTGGACGGCATGGCCGGCTTCGTGGCAGGCCACGCCAATGGCCGCCACCGAGGTCGAGCGGTAGACGTCCGGCGAAAGGTTCAGCGTTCGGTCCAGGGGGTTGTAATGATCGGACAAGAATCCCTCGGCCTCCCGGATCGCCACGCCCTCGATCCCCGCGCCACGCAGCATCTCTGCGGCCGCCTCGGCGCCGCTCAATCCGCGCATGGAGGGCACCTGGGAATACTTGCCGAACGCGCGCTTCACCCGGAAGCTGGCCCACAGCGACAGCAGCAGGCCCGGCAAAATGAAAGCCAAGTACATGGGGTCAAAAAACATAGGTCTACCTCTTTTTTGGCTATGCCTCTATTGTAGCAGGTGGGGCAACTCCCTGGCCGACCCGACCGGCCGGGGATCCGGGCCGCTACCGCAGCAGTTTCAGCTTCTTGGATGGCCCGTTGACGGCGGTTTCGATCAGCTCGGGGGCGAACACGGCGAAGGTCTTGATCACCGAATCCACATCGGCGCCTTCCTCAATCGGCACCTCGTGCTCGACCCAGTTGCACAGCGGGATGTTGCGGAAGAAGATTCGCTCCTGCATCACCAGGGATTTGCGCGTGGCAAACAGCAGTTTCTGCTCGCGAACGAAATGCCGTTGCTCGGTGCGCAGGTCGGCGAGGAACTCGTCGAGCGCCTGGCGCCGCACCGCTTCCCCGCGCAGGTGGTGCAGCTCTTCGAGGGTCGCTTTCTGGGCTTCAATGGTGGCCCGGGCTTCGCTCAGCGACTGCCTCTCGCGCGCCAACTGAACTTCCATCCGCTGCTGCATGATGTAGACCGCCATGAGCGCCGAGCCCACGGCAATTAAGACCGGTAGTACTACCCATAGTAGAGTTGACATAAGAGTACTAAAACCGACTGCCCATCATTATACACGTATCGGCGCGGGGATCAAACAATTTCTTCCCCCCACTCCTCAATGACCCGCTTGACGTGGCCCAAGAACTGGTCGGCGATGGCGCCGTCGAGGATGCGGTGATCGAAGCTGAGCGTCACGTAGCAGATGGAGCGGATGGCGATGGCATCATCAATGACCACCGGCGCCTTGTGGACCACCCCTAGGCCCAGGATGGCCGCCTGCGGCTGGTTGATGGCCGGGGTGGCGAACAAGCTGCCGA
>JACQDI010000099.1 GCA_016201195.1 Acidobacteriota bacterium
AGGCAGCCCAGAAAGCAGCGCCCCTGGCGCTCGCAGTAGGCGAACTTGCCCACATCCTGGGGCGCCGGCGTCGTGCCGTCGTAGTCGAGCACCTGGAGATCGAGCGGGGCCCAGTCTTCGAGCTTCTTTTGTTTCCATTCCCCGCTCAGGGCCTCCGACGCTTCTTTGAGGAAGCGGCTTCGGCCGAGATAGAGGTTCGGGTTGCCGAGCAGCAGTTGATCGAGGTTCTGGTAGGCCGTGGTGTGCATGGGGAACTTGGTCACCACCTTCGCCGGGTCGCCGCGGTTCACCTTCATCCACCGCTTCGCCTCGCCGTAGTCGGCCTCCGCGAGGGCGAGCGGCCAGCCCTCCATCACCGGATAGGTCTTCGTCGCCTGGTCTTTGTGGGGTTCGATGGAGACATTCGAGTAAACGAGGGACCCACCGCCCACGCCGCTGGCGGTGACGATGTCGATTTCGTCGAAGGAGTGGTAGCGGTAGAGGGGCTGCGGGCGGTCCCTCAGGTCGCGCAACTTCTCGACGAAGTCGTTGTTGGTCTTGACCACCGAAAGCAGGTCGAGAACGCCCTGCTGGTGGTCGGGGCGAGGCCAGTATTGCAGCGGCTCGCGCTTGTCTCCGGGGCGCGAGGTGATGTACTTGGGCAGCGGCCGCTCCGGTGTGAACCACCAGACCCCGCGCTCCAGCATCAGGATTTTGTTTTTCTTCTTGTCAAGAGCCAGCACGGTGGCGGCCACGGTGGCGCCGAACCCGGTGCCGATGATGATGGCGTCGAAGTCAAACGGCATGGGAGATCCTCCACTCTGAGTTCTTCTTAGAATAGTGTCTCAAAACGGAGAGTTGTTTCAACAGCGGGTGAAAAATTTACTTCAAGCGCGCGCCGACCGGAACGTCCTCGAGGAATCCGGCCAGCACCGGGGCGCCGTTTTCGAGCGAGGCGGCGACGATCATGCCGTTGGACTCGATGCCGCGCAGCTTGCGGGGTTGGAGGTTGGCTACGATGACCACCTTACGACCGACTATCTCCTCCGGCGTATACGCCAAGGCGATGCCGGCCACGATCGAGCGCGGCTGGGGCTCGCCGATGTCGACCATCATGTGCAGCAGCTTGTCGGCGCCCTTAACCCGCTCGGCCGACTGGATCACGCCCACGCGCATCTCGACCTTGGCGAAGTCGTCGATGGTGATCTTCCCGTCGGCGACAGCGGGGGCCGCCGGCGCCGGCTTCTTTCCCATCAGCTCGGCCTGTTCCTTGAGAACCTGCTGTTCGAGCTCGCGCATCTTTTGAATGGCCTCCGCCTTGTCGAGGCGCGGAAATACGCCTCCGATGGTTCCGATCTTCTGTCCCGCCGCCAGTTGTCCCCAGGCGAGCGCGTCGAGCTGCTGCCCGGCCGGCGAGCCGGCCTGGCCGAGCTGCCGCCAGATCTTCTCTGCCGAGGCGGGCAAGACCGGGTAGAGCAGGGCGGCGGAGATGCGCAGCGCTTCAGCGGCGGTGTAGAGTACGCGACCGAGGGCTGCCGTTTCACCGCGCTACGCCAGCTCCCAGGGTTTGTGGGTGACGATGTATTTGTCGACCGCCGCCTGCAAGGACCACACCGCTTCGAGCGCCCGCGAGAACTCGAAGTTCTCGAAGCAGGCGGTGGTCTGGGAGATCACCTCGCCGGCCAGTCGCCCGATCTCGGGGTCCGGGGCGCCGGCGGGGTCATCCGGGATCACGCCCTGGATCGTCCCGCCGCAGTACTTATTGATCATGGTCAGCGTGCGGCTGGTCAGGTTGCCGAGGCCGTTGGCCAGGTCCGCGTTGTAGCGCGTGACCAGGGCGTCGTAGCTGAACCCGCCGTCCTGGCCGAAGACAATGTCGCGCAGCAGGTAATAGCGCAGCCCTTCGACGCCCATCACGCGGGCGACGGGGGTCGGCCGGACGATGTTGCCGCGGGACTTGCTCATCTTCTCGCCCTCGAACAGCAGGTGGCCGTGGGCGAAGATGCGCTTCGGAATCGGCAGTCCGGCGGCCATCAGGAACGCCGGCCAGTAGACGGCGTGAAAGCGAAGAATCTCCTTGCCGACCAGATGCAGATCAGCCGGCCACAGTTTTTCGGCCTGCGCCACCTGCGCCGCGTCGCCGCCGAAGCCAAGGGCGCTCATATAGCCGATCAGCGCGTCGAACCATACATAAAAGACGTGCCTGCCCTCCGCCGGCACGGGGATGCCCCACTTGATCGAGGTGCGGGTGATGGAAAGATCGCGCAGGCCGCTGCGGACGAACGAAATCACCTCGTTGCGGCGGGCCTCCGGCTGGATGAAGTCCGGGTGGTCCTCGTAGAGCTTCAGCAGCCGTCCCTCGAACGCCGACAGCTTGAAGAAAAAGTTCTCTTCGGTCACCGTCTCGGTCACCCGCCCGCAGTTCGGACAGGGGTCGCCGGGGCCGGCGTCGTTCACGTAGAGCTCGCAGTTGACACAATATTGGCCGGTATACTGGCCCTTGTAGATAAAATTGTTTTTCCGGCACCGGTCGAACAGCCACTGGACGGTGCGGTGGTGCTGCGGATTGGTGGTGCGGATGAAGCTGTCGTAATCGAGGCCCAGCTCGTCCCAGGTGGAGCGGTAGGCGCCGGCGATGCGGTCGGTGAACTCCTGGGGCTGGAGGCCCGCCGCCTTGACCGCGCGCTCCACGTGCTGCCCGTGCTCGTCGGTGCCGGTGACCAGAAACACGTCGTCGCCCTTCATACGCCGGAAGCGCTTGATCACGTCCGCGATGATCGTCGAGTAGGCATGGCCGATGTGCGGCGCGGCGTTAACGTAGTAGAGCGGCGTGGTCAGAAAGTATTTCATGGGTACAGATTCATCTTAATATGAAAGGGGTCGGGAGTCAGAGGCTTCGCGAAGGCGCTATTCCGGCAAGCCGACCTTCTTGCGAAGAGCTTTCAGGCGCGGATCGCCGC
>JACQDI010000609.1 GCA_016201195.1 Acidobacteriota bacterium
CCATCGATGGACGGTTGTAAGGTTGAACGGACTGCACCGCCGGTGAGGCCCGGCCCCGTGAGACCGGGTTTCGATAACCTCTCTCCGCCGGCGCGCCGAATCAGACCTTGCGCACCCCGGTTATCCGAGGGAAACCTCGGATAGCCGGCTCGGAGTATTACTCACTCGTACCCAACCTCCCGCGCCGTCGTGTCTAAGAACGCCACGACCCTCTGCGATCTCTCGGCGCGCTCTGCGAGCCCACGATCCACGTTCCACGATCTACGATCCGTTCTTTGATTCCAGCGCCGTCATCTCTTCGATGATCCGCTCGTAAATCCGCTTCATTGCCGCCGCCGAAAGAGGGCCGGTGTTGTGGCCGGTGACCTTGCGCAACACTTCCTCGACGCGACCGGGAGCCACCACCGGCATCCCGCCCTTTTGCTTGATGCGGCCGATCTGTTGAACGATCTTCGCTCGCTCGTTGAGCAGGGAAACGATCCGCGCATCGACCGCGTCAATCCGCGCCCGTTCGGCGGCGAGCGCCTTGTCCGAGGCGATCGCTTGCGCAGCCACCGGAGCCCACGATCTACGATCCACGTTCCACGATCCGCGAACACCAACCCGAAAGCCACCAGGAGCCTGTACATCATTGCTGCCTCACCAGCGAATAGCCGACCACGAACACCATCACCGCCCCTGAGACCCACACCGCGGCCGTGGTCGTCCAGCTCGGCACGACCGAGCGCGGCAGGTGACGGTACCGCAGATACAGTGTGCCGATGGCGATGATAGGCAACATCACCGCCTGGGCGATGCCCCCCAGGATGACCATCCACACCGGGGACTGGATAAACAGAAACAGCACCGCCGGCACAACGGCCAGCACCACTAAAAAGCGCCGCCGGAAGCGCTGCCGGGCCGGGTAATTCTGCCGCTCAAACAGGCCGAGCAGACGCATCATGTCGGCGAACAGGCGAGAGTGAGCGGCGGTGGCCGCAAACACCGTGCCGTAGAGGATCACCACCGCGCCCAGGTAGAACAGCCACACCGACCACGTCCCCAGGGTCTGCGTGTAGATGTTGGAAAGCGTCCGGATCATGTCGGTGGCCGCCGGCACCAGGCCCATCCCGTGCAGGATCCCCGCCCCCAGCAGATAGAAGGCTACCGTCACCAGCGTGTAGAGCACCAGCGAGGCGAACACATCCACCTGCATCACCTTGATCCAGCCGCGCGCGCGTGCCTCCCACGTCTGGCTCGCCTCGCGCGGGCCGGTGAACCGCGCATAGCCCTTCTCCACGCACCAGTAGGGATACACGAACAACTCGGTCGCCCCCACGCCGGTGATCCCGAATACCGCTACCGCCGTCGCCACGCCGTTGCCCGGCAGGCGAAAGCTGAACCCAGACGCCAGGCTCGACCACGAAAAATACTCCGGCCGGCGGACCAGCAGCAGCGCGCAGGTAAACGTCACCAGCGTGAACAGCGCGGCTTTGAAGGTAGCGAAGTGCTCGATGCGCGCGTAGCCGCCCCCGAGCAGCAAGCCGATCGTCAGCCCCATGCACAGAACCACCCAGAGATTCACCGGCACCGATGGAAACACCAGGTTCAGCACCTGGGAGACGCCGCCGTACATGGCTCCCACCTGGAGCAGCGTGCAGAACACGATGAACGCCCACATCCACACCACCCAGCCGACCTGCCAGCGCGGCCCGGGCACGCGGTTGAACGCCTCCAGCCCCGTTTCCCCACTGGCGATGGTGTAGCGGCCCAGCTCGGCCTGCACGAAGACCTTGGCCAGGCAGCTCAGCACAATCAGCCAGAGGGCGGCGTAGCCCACTTGGGCTCCGAGTGTAGTGGTGGCGATCAGCTCGCCCGACCCGACGATGGAGGCCGAGAGCACCACCCCGGGTCCGATGCGCCGCAGGATCGGCAACAGGCCGCTGGGCGGCGTCTGGATCTCCTCCGGGTAGAACTGATAGGGGTCCTTCTCGGGGCGTGAGGTCATGAGCTGGTCGATTGTAACAGGAAGGGCAAGCCTCTGGCTGTCCGTCCCGCGTTACTTCGGACCCGGCGCCCACAAATGACAGTTCACGACAAGGAGCGTACAATTACATTCAGGTACAGAACTCGGAGCAGACGACCATGAGCATCACCATCCATCCCGAGCTTGAAACGAGACTGCGCGCCCGAGCGGAGGCGGAGGGGCTCACCGTCGAAGCCTACGTAGAGCATCTCCTCCGTGCTGACCAGCAGGCAGAAGACGAGCTCGAAGCTCTGGCCCTCGAAGGGCTCAACTCCGGTGAGCCGATTGAGGTCGGGCCCGGTTATTGGGAAGAGAAACATCGCCGGCTCGATGAACGCCTGAAGAAGACGGGCGCGCGGTGAGTGCTCGCTACGTCGTTCGCCCAAAGGCGGATCAGGACCTCGACGACGAAGCCTATTATCTCGCCAAGGAAGCGAGCCCTGAAGTCGGTCACCGCTTCCTCGTCGCTGCCCATGAGACTTTTTCTCTCCTCGCCACACAGCCTGAGATGGGATGGCATTGTCGGCTCAAGCATCCTGGTGTTGCATCTTTGCGAGTCTTTCGAGTGTCGGGTTTTAGGCTGTGAGCCCCGAGTGCGGAGCCGTGTGAAGATGGAGGCATGCGGGCTTTATTCTTTCTGGCGCTGGCGGTGGTCTTGATTGTGGCTGTGGTGTGGTTGGCCGGGGCCAGGACCGAGATCACGCTGGCGAGGCCGCTGAAAGTGGTCGGCAAAGCTACCCCGGTTGAGGTGAGGGTCTCGGGCAAGAACGGCGTGCGTTACTTCCGCGCCCGGCTGGAGCAGGGAGGACGCAGCTTCGTAGCCTTCGAGCAGACAGATGGTGGGCCGCGCTGGAAGGTGTGGCGCCGGCGAGCGCCCGTGCGGGCATACCGCTTTGTGGCCGGTCCGCAACTGCAAGTAGGGCCGGCGCGGCTGTTGCTCGAGGCCCAATCCGATGACTGGCGCGGTTCGATCACCGTGGCCTCGCTCGACCTCATGGTCCGCACCGAGCCTCCACCGCTCAGCGTGGATACGGCCCAGCACTACATCAACCAGGGCGGCTCGGAGATGGTCGTCTTCACCACCTCGGTCGACGCCGCCGAATCCGGTGTCCGCGTGGGACCCTATCGCTTCCGCAGCTTCCCGCTTCCGGACGGGGCGCCCGGGTCGCGGTTTTGCATCTTTGCGTTTCCCTACGACGTTCCCGCCACCACCGCCCCTCTCGTCTACGCGCGCGACGACGCAGGCAACGAGCGCACGGCCACCTTCTGGTTCCGAGTCTTTCCCAAGAAATTCCGCACCCGCGACTTCGAGCTGACCGAGGATTTCCTGAAAAAGGTCACCGAGGGCATCCGCCCGCACACTCCCCAGATCCGCTTCACCGGCGACCTCCTGGCCGACTACCTGAAGATCAACCGGGATCTGCGCCGCGGCAACAACCGCTCCCTGGCGGACTTGCGGTCCCAGACCGACGAGCGGTTCCTGTGGTCTGCCCCGTTCCGCCAACTGGCCGATTCCAAGGTCGAGGCGCAGTTTGCCGATCGCCGCCGCTACCGCTACCAAGGTGCGCAGGTCGATGAGCAGGACCACCTGGGCTTCGACCTGGCAGTCACGGCCAACGTGGCGGTGGTTGCCGCGAACGACGGCAAGGTCGTCTTTGCGGACTTTTTGGGAATCTACGGCAACTGCATCGTGATCGACCACGGCTACGCGCTGCAATCGATGTACGGCCACCTCAGCTCGGTTGATGTGAAGGTAGGAGACCGCGTCCGGCAGGGACAGCAGATCGGCCTCAGCGGCTCTACGGGCCTTGCCGGCGGGGATCATCTCCATTTCGGGATGCAGGTAGACGGAGTGCAGGTGAATCCCGCCGAGTGGTGGGACCCGCACTGGATTCACGACCGCTTGCTGTTGAAGTTTCCGGGCGAGAAGCTACCGGCGGCCGCCGCCGCCCGAGGTGGCCGTGCCTCGGGAGACAGTGGCGCCTCCGCCCTGGCTCACCGACGAAGCGGGCGAGGACGCTACCACGCCCGAAGTACCAGCCGAGGTCTGGCCCACCGCGCTATACCCGTAGCTGTTACTGTAGCTTCGGCTCGGCCCCATGTACCCGCCCGCCCCCATTGAGCTCGGAGCGGACCGCGGCGGGTTGTACATGACATACACCGCCCGCGGGCTGTAGAACCCGAACCCGTAAGGGCTCCAGGCGATGTTCCGGTAGGGCAGGAAGGTGAACATCCCGA
>JACQDI010000100.1 GCA_016201195.1 Acidobacteriota bacterium
CTCCGAGCTGTGCGACCTGACGGTCGACCTGGTGCGATGGAACCAGTTCGAGACCAACCTTTACATCCGGCCGCTCGCCTACAAAGCGGCGGAGCGCATCGGGGTCAACCCGGACGCGAATGACGCGTTCGCCATCATCGCCCTCCCCTTCGGCGAGTACCTCGACAGCCGCCAGGGCCTGCACGCCGGCGTGGTTTCCTGGAGGCGCATTCAGGACACCGCCATCCCCGGCCGCGCCAAGATTTGTGGCTCGTACGTGAACAGCGCGCTCGCCGGCGACGAGGCCCGCCGCAATGGCTTCGACGAGGCCATCTTCCTCAACGAGGACGGCCACGTCGCGGAGGGCGCGGCGTGCAACCTGTTCCTGGTCCGCCACGGCAAGCTGCTCACGCCGCCGGTGACCGACAACATCCTCGAAGGCATCACCCGCGACTGCGTGATGGAGCTGGCCCGCCAGGAACTGCACCTCGAGGTCGTGGAGCGCTCCATCGACCGCAGCGAGCTTTACGTCTCAGAGGAGATGTTCTTCACCGGCACCGCTGTCGAAGTGGCTCCGGTCGTCAAGGTCGACCACCGCCCCGTCGGCTCCGGCGCGATCGGCCCCCTCACCGCCCAGCTCCGCCGTCTCTACCTCGACGCCACCCACGCCCGCCTCCCCGCCTATCGCAAGTGGCTGCTGCCGGTCTACCGTGCGGCCGCGGTGAAGGCGGCGTAAAGGCTGCGCTACAAGTGAGGCCTCGCGTGGGCCAAGCCAGCCAGGGCGAAGATGAGCGGGTAGAGCTCTTCGGAATACCAGAGCCGGGCGAAGTAAAGCCCGATTGGTGAGGGGGTGGTGGGGGATTCACCGTTCGTGTGTGCGACAAGCCAACTGGCCCCACGGAGGACCGCAGATCGAGCTGTCGGGACTCGGCCCACTGCCCCGATGGCCAGCCCGGTCTCTTCGATGGTAGAGGCGATCCCCTTATCGCCGCCCCACCCTCCGTCGGGATTCTGGGCAGCCAGCAACCACTGCGTGGCACGGGCCATCATGTTGGAGCGATCTTCGAGTCCGTGAAGCGCGGTGAGGACGCGCGCGGTGCCGTAGAGGGGGTTGGCCTCGGCTGGCGCAAACTGGTTGCCGAACCACAGCGGAATCCAGACGCCGTCCTCGCGCTGGCACTGGGCGAGGTATCGAAAAGCCCGACGGGTTGCATCGGTGACTTGGCTTCTGAGTTTCGGGGGCAGGTCTTCGCGCCAGGCGGTCCAGGCGAGCAGCGCATGAGCGGTCAGGTCCGGGCTGCTGCGGTCAAACTCGAGCTTGCCCCAACCGCGGCAGAAGGTTGGTATACAGGTTATAGTAAAAGGATTCATGAAAGTGAAATTTCTGTCTGGGATTCTGGCTGTGTTCTTATTTTCCGCGGTAGCGCCGGGCCAGTCGGTGCGCGGGTTGATCACCGGGTCGGTAACGGATGCCTCGCAGAAGCCGCTGGCCGGGGTGTCGCTGGTGCTGGTCCAGGAAGAGACCAACAAGCGGCGCACGGTGACTACCGATGCGCAGGGGAAGTTCACGCTGGCACAATTGCCGCCGGGGGGCTATCGGCTGGAGGTAGAGGGGGACGGGTACCGCAAGCAGGTGCAGCAGATTGTGCTGCAACTGAACCAAGAAGCGCGAATCGAGGTGGCGCTGGCCCCCGGGAAGCAGACCGAAACGGTAGTGGTGACGGCGACGCTTTCGGTGTTGAGGACCGAATCGGCGGCGCTGGCGACGGTGATCGAGAACCGCCAGATCACGGGGCTGCCGCTCGACGGGCGGAACTACCTGGAGCTGAGTCTGCTGGTACCGGGAGCGGCTCCGGCGGCGCCGGGGTCGGCGGGATCGGTGCGCGGCGACTTTGCGCTGAATATCAACGGCGCGCGCGAGGATTCGAACAATTTCCTGCTCGACGGGGTCTACAACGGCGACCCGAAACTCAATACGTTTGGGGTGAATCCGCCGGTGGACGCGGTGCGGGAGTTCGAGGTGCTGACCAACGGCTACGACGCCTCCTTCGGGCGGGACGGCGGGGGGCAGATCAACGTGGTGCTGAAATCGGGCACCAACCAGTTACACGGCACGGCGTACGAGTTTTTCCGGAACCGGGAGCTGGATGCGCGGAACTTCTTCGCGCCCGCCGGGGAGGCCAAGCCACAAAACCAACGGAACCAGTTCGGGTTTTCGTTGGGCGGGCCGGTCGTGAGGAACCGCACGTTCTTCTTCGCCGACTACGAGGGGCGGCGGGTGCGGGAGGGGATCACGCGGATCACCAATGTACCGACGGCGGCCGAGCGCGTGGGGAATTTTTCGCAGAGCCGGCTGTTCGCGATCGATCTGTTCACCCAGAGACCGTTCCCGGGCAACCGGATCCCGCAGGAGCGATTGCATCCGGTGGGGGCCGGGATTGCGGCGTTGTATCCGCTGCCCAACCGCCGGGTGCCGCAACAGAATTTTGTTTCCTCGCCGGCGCTCGATGACCGGGACGATCATGTGGACCTGCGCGTCGATCACGCGCTGAGCCGCGGATCGGAGTTATCGTTCCGCTACAGTTTCGCCGATCGCAGCCTGTTCGAGCCGTTTTCGGGGCCGCAGTTCGCGCTGGTGCCCGGGTATGGCACCAACGTGCCGCGGCGGGCGCAGAACGCGATGGCCAGCGAGACGCACAGCTTCTCGTCCAATTTTCTGAACGAGCTTCGGCTGGGGTTCAACCGGGTGTCGGCGGGGTCGTTCCACCAGAACATGGGACGCAGCCTGAACCGCGTGGTGGGACTGCCCGAGGTCTCGTCCAACCCGCGGGATTTCGGCCTCAGCTACATCACGCTGACGGGGTATTCGCCGCTGGGGGACGAGATCAACAATCCGCAGCACAGCGCGTCGAATATTTACCAGATCGTGGATCACGCCACCTGGACGCGGAGCCGGCACCTGGTGAAATTTGGGACGGACCTGCGGGTGTTGCAGCAGAATGCGTTCCGGGACGTGGAATCGCGCGGGTTTCTGAACTTTCTGGGACTGACCGGGAACTCGCTGGCGGAGATGTTGCAGGGGTTTCCGTCGGTAACGGGGGCGGCGCGGCTCGACAACCACCAGCACCTGCGCACCCACAGCAGCCACTTTTTCGTGCACGAGACGTGGCGGGTACGGCCGGACCTGACGCTGACGGCGGGGGTGCGGTACGAGTACAACTCGCCGCCGGTGGACGCCGAGGACCGAGCCAATACCTACGACCGGGCGACGCAGTCGCTGGTGCGGGTGGGAAGGGCCGGGATCCCGCGAGCGGGCTATGAGGCCGACCGGAATAACTTCGCCCCGCGGCTGGGCCTGGCGTGGACCAGGGGGCGCACGGTGTTGCGGACGGG
Organism: Acidobacteriota bacterium; assembly: GCA_016201195.1. Taxonomy (GTDB): domain Bacteria; phylum Acidobacteriota; class Terriglobia; order Bryobacterales; family JACQDG01; genus JACQDI01. The sequence continues at coordinate 3,373 of JACQDI010000100.1, forward strand.
CTACGGGCTTTACTATGACCAGGCGGCACTGGCGCCGGGCGAAGGCCTTTACTTTAATGCGCCATACTTCGATTTCAAGCTGTATTTCCCGCTGGGAGAGCAGTTGCCGCTGACGCTGAGCGATCCGTTCCCAAAATTCTTCCCGATCTCGCTGCCATCGTCGGCGCTGGCGTTCCAGCGGGACCTGCGGACGGCGTATATCCAGCACTGGAATTTCAGCGTCCAGCAGCAAGTGGGGCGGAACCGGATGGTGGAGCTGGCCTACGCCGGGTCGAAGGGAACCAAGCTGCTCCAGGCCCGGGACATCAACCAGCCGCGTCCCAGCCCAAGGACGCCGAACCTGCGGCCGGCGCCGCAGTTCGACGACATCAACGCGCTCGAATCGCGGGGGAGCTCGAGCTACCACAGCTTGCAGTCGCGGTTCCAGCAGAACCTGTCGCGGGGGTTGTCGGCGCTGGCCTCCTACACCTGGTCCAAGTCAATCGACGACGCGTCGAGCTTCTTCTCGAGCGCGGGCGACCCGAACTATCCGCAGGACAGCGGGAACGTGCGGCTGGATAGGGGCCGGTCGAACTTCGATCTGCGGCACCGGCTGTCGCTTGCCTATTCCTACGATCTTCAGTGGGGCAAGGGGCGGTGGTGGGGCGGCTGGCAGACCTTCGGGATCTGGACGTTTCAGACCGGCCGGCCGTTCACGGTGGCGCTGCTGTCGGATCTCGACAACAGCAACACGGGACGGTCGATCCTGGGGTTCGGGGCCAACGACCGGCCGAACGTGGTGCGGAATCCGGCGCTCTCCAACCCGACGCCGGAGCGGTGGTTTGACACGGCGGCGTTTGCGGTCCCGCCGTTCGGGAGCTTCGGCAACGCGGGGCGGAACATGCTGAACGGGCCGTCGTATCAGAACGTGAGTTTGTCGGTGGTGAAGAACGTGGCGCTCCGAGCGGGCCAGCTTCCAGTTTCGGGCGGAGGCGTTCAACACGTTCAACCGGGCGAACTTCGGGCTGCCGGACATTTTTGTGGGATCACCGACGTTCGGGCAGATTCTATCGGCGGACAGCCCGCGGCGGATCCAGTTCGGGGTCAAGGTGCTGTTCTAGTTGCCGCGCGGTAGCCATCCGATAGGTCGGGTTCGGCCGGGCCGGCCGGAAAGAGTTCACATGATCGATCGCAACGCGAAACTGGCCGCTTTTTTCGATACGGTCGCGAACGGCGCCGAGGACAACGGCGCGTAGTGTCTCGGGGTCCTCTTCGGCCCTCAGGTTCAGGATGAGCTGGCCGCTTTCCAGAAGCTCCTTCAGGTTATGGGACAGCTCCGCGGCCCCGTCGTTTCTGACCAGATTGAGAACACCGATATCGCCGCCCTCCTCGTCAGGGACCAGGGTCATCTTGAGGTGCGCGATCTCGATGCTTTCGAGTTGCTGCTGGATGGAGCGGGCAAGGTCCAGCAGGAATGCGTTGCCGTCAAACGGAACGCCGCAGGAGAGCCGGAGGGTGGTGTTCAGCCACCCGAGCAGGGCTTCTCCCTCCGCATAGAGGTCGTAGTCCACGTCGGGGGCAGACAGAGACGCGAGCTCATCGTGGAGAATCCGGTCGAACCACGGCTCCAGGCCGGCGCCCTCCCGCGCGGAGACGGCAAACAGCTCCGCGAGCGGATAGGCGGCGCGCAGGGCGTTTTGCAGTTTGACCAAACGCTCCGGCGACAGGAGGTCGCATTTGTTGATGACGATGATCTCGGCCTCTTCGAGTTGTTTCTGGTAAACGTAGAGCACCTTGCTCGAAAAGGCCTTGCCCGGCTCGACACCAAGAATTTGCAAGGCGCGGATGGGATCCCCACGACGCTCAGCGGGGCTACCTGGAAGTCATCGCCGTAGATCCGCCGCAGAGGGTGGCTGACCGCGGCCCGCAAGTCGGTGCAACTGCCCACCGGCTCGGCGATGAAGACAGCGGGGCGGGCTTGCCGGGTGAGACGCTCGGAAGCTTCCACCAGCGAGTTGAACTTGCAGCAGAAACAACCTCCGGTAATCTCCTCGACCGGGTATCCGTGAGCGTTGGCTATAGCGGTGTCCACGAGGCCGAAACTCTGGTCGTTGGTGATCAAGCCGGCCTTCCGGCCCTGGCGCCCGAGGTGGTGGGCCAGCCGCAAGATGGCCGTGGTCTTCCCGGCTCCCAGAAAGCCACCAATCATGACATATGCGGCTTTAGGCATCTTCACTCCGCTCGTGCCGGCTCTGAAGCATTCTGTCGATCGTAGCGTCCAGTATAGCAATGTAGCCGTGCACGTCCACGCTATGGGGTTCCGGCGTGCCGCGGGCCTGGTAGAGCCATCCTTCCCCGTAGGGGTCGGACTCGACGACTGTGATGTCCTGCTGGAGGCGCGGGCTGACGCCCGCGAACTCGCCGGCAACAGCGCAGTACACGTCGGTGACGGCCTTAAACCCCTCTACCCAACCAATGACCTGGCCGATTTCGACCCGATCGCCCTCCTGGACTCCGAAGCTGTATTCTACAAGATCGCCCAGCATCCGCGTCGCGAACTTGGTGAGGCCAACGCACCACACGGCGGGCTCCTCCTCCACGAGCCAGTAGTGCGAGGGGGTGTACAGGCGAGCACGGCGTGGTGCTCGATCTCGGTGCTGACGATGTGCTTCCTGCCCGTACGCTCGCCCTGCTCGGCCAGCCCCAGAATGGCCAGGTTGTTGCTTTCGGTGGCGCCACTGGTGAAGATCACCTCTCCCCGCGACGCAGAAACCACGGCGGCGACCTGCTGGCGAGCCTTCTCCACGGCGCGGCGCGCCCGCAGACCGTAATCGTGGGTCCGGCTGCCGGCATTGCCGAACTCGACGGCGAGGTGCCGGGTCACCTCCTCGTAGACACGGGGATCGATCGGTGTCGTGGCGGCACAGTCGAGGTAAACTGCCATCGTTGACCCTTGAGCGGACCCACTTGGGATGCCCCCAGTGAGTATGAAGATTATACCAATCGCTCTTTTCGGGGTGTACTTGCATGCTGTACTGGATCAACCTCACGCTGCCCACGCCGGAGGAGAACCTGGCCCTGGACCAGGCTCTGCTGCGGGCCGTAGACCGAGCCGTCGCTTCCGGTGGAGACCCCAGCGAAATGCTCCGGTTCTGGGAAAGCCCGGTCCCGGTAGTTGTGCTCGGCAGCACCAGCAAGCTTTGTGAGGACGTCGACGTGGAAGCTTGCTCTGCCGAGAGGATTCCGATTCTCCGCCGGGCTTCTGGAGGCGGCGCCGTGCTCCTGGGACCCGGGTGCCTGAACTTCGCGCTGGTGCTGTCACTGGAGAAACATCCCGAGTACCGCGATGTCCGGCGGAGCTATCGAGGCATTCTGGGCGCGATGGTGAAAGCGCTGGACCTGAATGGCCTCGCTATTTGCGGGACGTCGGATGTTGTATTTGGCGATCGCAAGATTTCGGGGAATGCCCAGAAGCGGACCCGGTACGCGCTGCTGCACCACGGTACGATTCTGTACGATTTCGACACCGGGCTCATGAGACGAGTGCTCGTCGAACCTGCCAGACAGCCTCCTTACCGCCAACGCCGATCCCACGAGGTGTTTGTGGGAAACATCCCGCTCTGTGCGTCTGAGGTAAAGTCGCGCCTTGCCAAGGCGTGGTGCGCCGATCCGGCCGGCGCCGGTTCCAGTTGCCGGGCGCCGTGGAAAGCTAGTCTTCGCTACCAAGACACCAGCCAACCGAGTGCCCACCTCACGGCGAGATCCGGCTCGCGGGGAGGTAGCGCTTGGGGATTTTCAGGGCCATGGAGCCGGCGACGGTGATGACGTCGTAGCGGGCCTGAGAGCCGATGAGCAGGTGGGCGGCGGGAGCCTCGAGTTTGTAATCGTCGACCAGCCAGCGGACCATGTCGGAGGTGGCGAGGCGGAGGGCGCGGTCGAGCGAGCTCGAGAACTCCGGCTGGCTGCCGATGGTCACGAGGAACTCGTCGTTTTCGAGGCGAGGGCCGGAGAGGCGGGAGTTCTTGCGCACATCCACACTGAACTCGACGTCGAGGGAGGTTTCGATACCGGAACCGGTGGGCTCGCCGTCGCCTTGCAGGGCGTGACCGTCGCCGAGGAATAGCAGGCCGCCGGTGTGATAGACGGGCAGGAAGATGGTCGCCCCCTCGCGGACTTCGTTGTAGTCGAGGTTGCCGCCATAGGCGCCGGCAGGGCCGGGGGTGGGCGTAAAATCACCGGCCGGAGCGACGCCGATGCAGCCGAGCATGGGGCGGGGAGGGAATTCGAGTGCGGTGCGACCGCCGATCGGATCTTTGGGCCGGAC
>JACQDI010000635.1 GCA_016201195.1 Acidobacteriota bacterium
CTCCACTGGCAGCTTCGACGATGTCTCCGGCCACCAGACGTTCACCTTCGAGGAGATGAAGGCCGCCGTGGATGTCGCCCACAACCTCGGCAAGCGCGTTGCGATCCACTCCTACGGCCCCGCCGGGGCGCGCGACGCCGTGCGAGCCGGAACCGACTCCCTCGAGCACGCCGTCGATCTCGATGAGGAAACGATCGCCGAAATGGCCCGCCGCAAGACCTTCTACGTCCCCACCATCGACCACAACCGCTATTACGCGGAAACCGGAGACCAGTTCGGCTTTGCCCCCGGCTACGCCCCACGCCTGAAGGCTTTCATCGAGCGCAACCTCCTCACCGCCCGCCGCGCCGTCCAGGCCGGCGTGCGCTTCGCCATGGGCTCTGACGCCGTCTACACCATGTTCGGGCAGAACACCCGCGAGCTCGAATGGTTCGTCAAGGCCGGCATGACCCCCGCCCAGGCCCTCGCCGCCACCACCACCAACGGCGCCGCCCTCCTCGGCAAGGAAAAAGACCTCGGCGCCATCGCCCCCGGCTATTATGCCGACATAGTGGCCGTCGATGGCGACCCCCTCGCCGACATCCAGGTCGTCATCCGCAATGTCCGCTGGGTAATGAAGGCCGGCGTCGTGGTGGTCGATAAGACGGCGGCAGCCCGCTAAAACGTATAGTCCGGCGGCCGTATATTCTTCAATCGCAGATACACCTCACACTGCGCCCGATGGTGCGCCGTGTGTACAAACATGTTCATCATCATCTGCCGGCCGTTCACCTCCGGACGCCCCACCCAATCGACCTTGAAGATCTTCGCCATCTGCTCCGGCGTGATCTTCGGCAGCGTGGCGATCACAAAATCGAACGACTGGTTGAGAAGCCGAAGCGCCGTCTGCTTGTCGGTCTTTTCCTGCCGCAGCGCCAGGGGCGGATTCGTTCCCGTTATTTGCGCAAACCGAAACGACTGCGCCACCGCGATGTGAATCATTTGCTCGCCGAAGCTCCTCTGCTCCGGGTTCGGCTTGAAGTCGTAGAATTCCGCCGGCATTTTCTCGGCTACCGCCGCCGTGAACCCCTTGGAGATTTTCCAATCGCCGATCAGCTCCTCCTGCGTCAACAGCGATTTCTCCTGCTGCGCCGGCGCCACAGCCCCCAGAGCCGCCAGCAAGAAGGCAAGCTTTTTCCGTGCCATCTGTCCATTATAATCGTGAGGTGGGAATGCGAGCCTTTCGAGTGGGCGTCGCCGGCCCGGTCGGGTCCGGCAAAACGGCCCTGGTGGACCGCCTCAGCCGCCGCCTGTTTCCCCAATGCAACCTCGCTGTTGTCACCAATGATATCTACACGAAGGAAGATGCCGAGTTCCTGCTCCGCCAGGGCACCCTGCCCCCGGAGCGCGTGCGCGGCGTGGAAACCGGCGGCTGCCCCCACAGCGCCATTCGCGAGGACGCCTCCATGAACCTGGAAGCCATTCGCGACCTGGAATCGACCCTCCCCGGCCTGGAGCTGGTCTTTGTCGAGAGCGGCGGCGACAACCTGGCCGCCGCCTTCAGCCCCGAGCTGGTCGACGTCTCGATCTACGTGATCGACGTGGCCGGCGGCGACAAGATCCCCCGCAAGGGCGGCCCCGGCATCACCCGGTCTGACCTGCTAGTCATCAATAAGATCGACCTGGCCCCATACGTCGGGGCTTCGCTCGAAGTCATGGATCGCGATGCCCGCCACATGCGAGGCGATCGCCCGTTCCTGTTCACCAACCTAAAGCAGGATGTGGGCCTGGAGGCGGTGCTCGCCTGGCTCCAGGAGCAAATGGCCGCCGAGCGCCGCCCGCTCCTCGACGCCCACGCTCCTTACGCCGCCCCCGCCCACCATCACCACCACTAGAATGAGGGAACTCTTTCTCACCAGTACATGTTGCGCCGGTTGGGGCAGGCCCCCCGGCCCGCCCGACGAGCAGCGAAAACTTTTGCCTTTTGACTTTTGCCTTTTGACTTTTGACTTGCCTTTGCTGGCCGCAGCTCTGCCGCTCACCGTGCCTCCGGTGATAACCCTCCTCAGCATATGACCCAATCCATCGAAGCCATCCTCGCCTCCCTGGAACGAGCCC
>JACQDI010000636.1 GCA_016201195.1 Acidobacteriota bacterium
ACGCCGTTGCTGAAGCAGGGGAACCCCAGGCGCCGCACCTGGTCGAGGTCCCGCGCCGCCCCGCTGGTGATGAGGCCGGCGGCGCCGAAGCGCTGGTAGGTCGTACACATCACCTCGCCGAAGGTGGCCGATACAGCCGGGTCGTCCAGGTCCTCGAACACCGCAATCGCCGGCGCGGGAATATCGGCGAAGGCCGCCACGTGGCGGTCGAGCGAGGCGTAGACGTTGCCCTGCCGCGGCGGCGCCGCTGAGCGGAAGGTGGCCGTCGAGGCGAAGCCGACCAGAGGCGGCATCTCCGGAAAACAAGCCTTGATCCGCGCGTCCATGTACCCGGTGTTCCGCGGCCGGATGTGGAAGCACTCGATCACGTTGCAAATGGTGGGTGTATCGTAGCTGCGCAGCAGCTCCAGCACTTTCGCGTCCATAAATGGTTTCCTTTGCGTCTTTGCGTGCTCAGAACTGCACCCTGAGCTGCGCCCCCACGCTGCGGGGCGCCGCCATCGCCGTGCCCGAAAACAGGCCCGAAAAGTTGATCAGGTTCAGCCGGTTGCCGGCATTCAGCAGGTCCACTTGCAGCCTTGCCGAGCGGTTCTCGTGCTTCCAGATCTCAACGCCGGTCGAAACATCCCAACTGAAGGCCGGGCGGATGCGGCCGCGGCCGAAGTTGACGCGGTCCAGAATGCGGGGCGAAAACCGATCCGCAAAATTCCCCCGGTCGGCGCCCTCCTCGAGTTCCACCGGCAGCCCGCTCGCGTACTGCGATCCCAGCGCCATCCAGAGTCGCGCATGAGCCTGCCAGCGCACCTGGGCGCGCGCCGTGTTGCGCTGGTCCTGGGTGATCGCGAAACGCCCCCGGCCCCGGATCAGCTCCTCGACGTCCTGGCCCAAGAACAGCCCGCCGGTGAGGGGCAGCGAACCCCAGCCCGACTGGTTGGAATAGCTCGCGTACCCGGACAGGCCGCGGCGGCCGGGAATTTCCAGGCGCGCCTCCGTGCCGTGAATGCGCGCGCTCGAAAACGCGACCGGAAAGCTGACGCCGGTATTGAAGAATACCTCGTCGTCGGCGAACTGCTGAAAGCGCCGCCAGAACTGGTTCACCTCCAGCCGCGCCACGCCGCCAAAGCCCCGCCGCACCCCTACCTCGTAGAAGTTCCCACGGCTCGGGCGCGCCGGCAGCCCCTCCAGCGCGCCGGTGAGCAGCAGGTTCTCAATGGCCGGGGTCTGGAAGGCGCGGTCGTATGAAGCGTGCAGCACCAGGCCTGTTGCCGCCCAGTGATACGCCGCACCCAGGCGAGGGCTCCACGCCGATTCGCGCACCAGCAGCGCGTAGCGGTCCCAGCGCACGCCGGCGTCCACGGTGAAGCGGCCAAGCTGCCAGCGGTCCTGCACGAACGCTCCCGCCTCCCGGCTTCGCCGCCGGTCCTCGAACCGAAAGGTCTGCGGGCTGCGGTCCTGGTAGAAAAAGCTCTCGTGCAAGCCGGCGGTCTGGGCGTCGGCGCCGAACTTCACCAGGTGCGAACCCTTCTGCACCGTCATCGCCGCGCTCAGGTAAGCCTCGCGAAAGCCCCGGTCCTGCGCGGCGAAGACGGGCACGGCGAGAGGATTGCTCCACAGCCGCGCCGAAAGATCGCGCACCATGACCCGTACGGTTCCCACGCTGCCGGGCGAGAACACGTGCTGCAGGCTGGCCCGGCCCGCCGTTTCCTGGTTCCGCCGGTCCTGCCGCTGGCCCACCTCTTGCTGATGCGGCTCGTTGGGCACCAGGAAGTTCACCGTGTTCGAGTGCAGATACATCTCCAGGCGGTCGCGCGGGGTGAGGTCGCGCTCCACTCGCAGCGTCACGCCGGCCATCCCGCTGTGATTGGTGAAGTTCTCGATCGCCGGCGGATCGAGGAACCGTTCTGTTTGGGCCAGTCGCACGCCGGCCAGGATCGCCGTGCGCCCGGAAACGTAGCTCTCGGAAACGTAGCTCTCGGCGGTCGAGAAGCTCCCCCCGCGCAGCACGATCTCCGGATGATGGCCTGGGCGATCGTTGCGCCGGGTGAACAGCTCGACCACGCCGCCCAGCCGCCGCCCGTACTCAGCGGGAATGTTGGCCGTGTAGACGTGCACCGCTTCGAGGCCGTCCGTCTCGATCCCCGGCGCGAAACCAGGCGAACGGTTGTCTGCCAGTGGCATGCCGTCGATCACGTACTGCGTGTCGTATTCCGAGCCCCGCGGATGCAGCACGGCGTTGGCTTCCGTGATCCAGCCGGGCAGCGTGTTGAGGACACTGGTCGCTCCTCGCCCCGGTGCTGAGAACGGCTGCTCCTCCAGGCGCCGGCGCTCCACCTGGAACACGGTTCCGGTCTGGTGCGGATCGACCAGGGAGATCGAGTCGAGCACCTGCACAGCGGTCTCCATCGTCTCGAGCGGCAAGGCAATCTCGCGCACCTGGGGGATCTCGGAGCGAATCTCGATCCGGTCGGTATAGACAGAGAACCCGGCATGGCTCACGTGGAGTTGATAAGGGCCGAAAGGCAGGTGCCGGACGCGCCATCGCCCGCCGTCATCCGTGTCGGACTCCCAAACCGAGCCCGAGATCCCGCTCGACAATTTCACGTGCGCGGCCAGCGCCGCCCCACTCGGGTCACGCACCATCAGGCTCACCTCGCCCTCCAGCCGGTACGCCCGCAATCCGGGCGCCGCGCCGAGCAGCAGAAGGCAGAGCCATCGCTTCATCCCTTCATTATGGACGCGCCGGCGGCTTCGCACAACACCGCCATGGTATCCGCCGCCACCTGCTTCCAACTGAAGCGCGCGGCGCAGGCCAGGCCCCGGCGGCGCAGCTCGTCCCGGCGGGCGGGCTGCTCGACCAGCTCCCACATGGCGTCGAACAGAGCCTGCGCGGAGGGCTGCTCGATGGCCAGGGTCGCCTCCTTGACGCCGGCCTCCCTTAGCGGCGGGTGGTCGAAGGTGACGACCGGAGCCCCACAGGCCAGGGCCTCCAGAATCGTGAACGAGAACCCCTCGTGCAGCGTCGGGAGCACGAAGGCCGTCGCCGCGCTGTAGAGATCGATCAAGTCCTCGCGCGGTGCGAAGGGGATGTAGAACGCGGCCCGCTCGAGCCCCTGCTCGGCGATCAGACGCGGCGCATCCACCCCCAACAGGTCCGGCCCCACAATCAGCAGCGAGTGCGGAACATTCTTTTCCTGCCGCAGCCGCCGGAAGGCTTCGAGCAGCATGGGGATGTTCCGCCGCACCGAGAGCTTGCCGACGAACAGAAAATAGGGCGTGGCGGGCAGCCGGTAGGTGATCGACAGCCGCAGCGGAATCTCCGTGCCGCCCCGAGGCCGGAACGCCTCATCCACGCCCGGAAAAATCACGCGAATCTTGGAGGCGTCGACGCCCAGGTACTTCACCAGGTCGTGGCGGGTCGATTCCGAGTTGGCGATCACCAGCCGCGAGCGCCGCGCGCTGCGGCGAAAGAACGGCGTGGTGCGGGCGCGGTCCCAGCAGGAAAAATCTTCCGGCCGCGATTCGTAGATACCGAGGTTCGACACCACCGGGATTCCCGCACAGCTCCAGGGCAGCGTGTAGGGGCCAAAGACCACGCCGGCTTTTTCCATGCGGGCGGGCAGCACCAGGTTCTCCCAAGCGAGCGGCGGCAGGCGGCTGGCCAGCACGCGCAGCTCGACCGGCGCGGCGAGGGTCCCCGGCTCGAGCGACGGCTCGGACGGAGCATACACGAGGATTCGCCGGAACGGAGATTCAGAACGGCTCCAATAGTAGAGCAGGTACTCGAGGTAACGGCCCACGCCGGTGAGGGGGCCGCAGAGGCGGCGGGCAATGACAGCGAGATCCATAGAAAGGC
>JACQDI010000637.1 GCA_016201195.1 Acidobacteriota bacterium
CCGCGCAGTGGGGCGAACGCCTCCAGCAGCCCGGTCAGATTCTTGTGCGGGCTGAAGCCGCCGACGAAAACCAGAAACGGGTCGCCCGGCCGAAGCCCCAGCCGCTCGAGGCTCCCGCTGAGCGCCGGGTTCTCGAGCACGCGAAACACCGGGTCGCTGGCCTCGCCGATCACCTTCACCCGCTCCGGCCGTTCGCCGAAGAACTCGACGATGCCCCGGCGGGAAAACTCCGAGACGGTCAGAATCAGGTCAGCCTGCCGCCGCGCCAGCGCGGATTTCAGCTTCCAGTTGAGCCGCCCGGCGGCGGTCGGGAAAACGTGCTCGGGAAATCTCTCGGGGATGATGTCGTGGATGACCACGATTTTGTAGGCCCGGCTGAGCACCGGCACGTAGCTGTAGACGGTGGGAAACAGCAGGCATTCGAGACCCGGCGCGGAAAGCGCCCGGCTCATGCTCCACAGGTCGGCCAGGCTGCGCCGCCCATCGCTGCGCGCCGCCTGGACCGCCGGCGCCGACGCCCCCACCCGCACGACTTCCCCCGGCGACGGAATATCCGCCGCAGCTTGCTCGGAATCGACAAAGAACACGTAGCGGTTGCGCCGGTCCATCTCCAGCGCCGCGGTGAGCAGCGCCCGGAGGTGCCGGCCATAGCCCCGCCGATGCGCCCAGCAGGTCGCTTCCACACCGATTCGCACGGTTTCACTATAGCAAGCAGGATGCAGGGCGGCCCGTGAGCGCGCGACGGAAGCACTGCTTTAGAAATTGGTGGTGAGATGGGCTGTCCAGCCTTGGAGCAGCCGGCGCTGCGATGGGGTCTCCGGCGTTCACAGCACCGGCAAAAAAATCTGGAGACACCAACTCACGCAGAGTGTGAGACTTGCGCTCCGGAGACCCAAAGACCCACCCACTCACCCATTTGCTGCCGCAACCGCGCTATACTGAGGCTCTAGGGGGGAAACATGAAAGGTTACGGCAAGTTCGTGGCCCTCATCGCCGTGGTGCTGGCCACTTTGGTCTGGCTGGCCATGGCTGGCATCAACGAGAGCAAGACCTACTACATCACCGTTTCCGAGTTGCAGGCGATGACCGGCAAGGCCCACGACCGCCGCCTGCGCGTAGCGGGCGACGTGGAACCTGGCTCCATCGTTCGGGCGTCGGACAAGGTGGAGTTTACCCTGGTGCAGGAAAGCCGGAAGCTGAGAGTCGTGTATACGGGCCGCGATCCGCTGCCGGACACGTTCAAAGACAAGGCCCAGTGCCTGGCCGACGGCAAACTCGGCCGGGACGGCGTCTTCGAAGCCAAGAAGATTCAGGCGAAGTGCGCGTCCAAGTACGAAGCCAAACCGGGGCAGGCAGCCCCCAAAACCACCTGACGCGCGAAAATGCGGGTCTCACGCAAAGACGCCAAGGGCGCAAAGAGCGCAAGGAAAACCCTTGGCGTCCTTTGCGCGCTTTGCGGCTTTGCGAGAGAGAGGCTCCGAAGCTGAGCAGCACGCTAGGGGAGAGTTATGGAAAATCTCGGTTCGTTGGCCCTATTGCTGGCCTTTTGTCTCGCCCTCTACACCATCCTGGCGGCGCTCGTCGGTAAGTGGAAGGAGAAACCGTACCTGGCGCTCAGCGCCGAGCGGGGCGTGCTGGTCCTGTGGGGGCTGATCACCGTCGCCGCCGGCACCCTGATCTACCTGATTTTCCAGGACGACTTCCGGATGATGTTTGTGGCCGCCCACAGCAACCGGGACCTGAATCCGGTCTACAAGTTTGCGGCCTGGTGGGGCGGGCAGGAAGGATCGCTGCTGTTCTGGTTGTGGATCCTTTCCACCTACACGCTGGTCGCGGTCTATACTAACCGGCGCAAGCACCGCGACATGATCGCGTACGTAATCTCGATCTTGGTCGCGGTGCAGACGTTTTTTCTGATCCTGGTGAACTATGTGGCCAGCCCCTTCCAGGTGCTGGCGGCGGCCGGCCAGATCACCGCGGTGCCCGACGGCCAGGGGCTGAATCCCCTGCTGCAATACCCGGCCATGGTGATTCACCCGCCGATGCTCTACCTCGGCTACGTCGGTTTCTCGGTCCCCTTCGCGTTTGCGGCCGCCTCGCTGATCACCCGGCAGAAGGGCGACACCTGGATCGCCACCACGCGCATCTGGACCATGGTCACCTGGCTGTTCCAGACCTGCGGCATCATTCTCGGCGCGCGCTGGGCCTACGCGGTGCTCGGCTGGGGCGGCTACTGGGCCTGGGACCCGGTCGAGAACGCCTCCCTGCTGCCGTGGATCACCGCCACCGCGTTTCTGCACTCGGTCATGATGCAGGAGAAGAAGGGCATGATGAAGGTCTGGAACATGGTGCTCGTTTCGGCGACCTTCTTCCTGTGCATCTTCGGAACATTTCTGACCCGCAGCGGCGTGGTCAGCTCGGTCCACGCCTTCTCGGAAGGCCCCATCGGCAAGTACTTCGTGACCTTCCTGGCCATCGGCATCGCCGGCACGATCTACCTGATCCTCGATCGTCTCGATTACCTCAAGAGTGAAAGCCAGCTCGAGAGCGTGATCTCGCGGGAGTCGAGCTTCCTGTTCAACAACCTGGTGCTGCTGGCCTCCTGCTTCGCCGTGCTGTGGGGGACCCTGTTCCCGGTGATCAGCGAGGCGGTGACCGGCGAGAAGATCAGCGTGGGCGCTCCGTTCTTCAACAAGGTGAACATTCCGATCGGCCTGTTCCTGTTGTTCCTGACCGGGGTGGGGCCGCTGTTCGCCTGGCGGCGGACGTCGGTCGAGAGCCTGAAACGGAACTTCCTGTGGCCGTCGATCGTGTCGCTGGCGCTGGGAGTGGCCCTGGCCGCCACCGTGACGCGCCACTTCTACGCGCTGATGTCGTTCGTGCTGAGCTGCTTTGTGGCGCTCACCATCATCCTCGAATTCTACAAGGGCGCCCGGGCGATCCAGGCCAAGGGCGGCGGGTCGCTGGTGGGCTGCGCGGTCGAGCTGACCCATCGCAACACGCGGCGCTACGGCGGCTACATCGTCCACATGGGTATCGTGTTCATGTTCATCGGCTTTGCCGGCGCCGTGTTCACCCAGGAGGCCCAGGACGCGCTGGGGGTCGGCGATACGCTCAAGGTCGGCGCCTACTCGTTCAAGCTGACCGACCTGAATCAAAAGGACGACAAAAACTACGCCAGCCACCTGGCCACGGTGGAGGTCTCGAAGAACGGCGAACTGCTGCAAACCATGCACCCGGAGCGGCGCTTCTACCACGGCAGCCAGCAGCCGACCTCGGAGGTGGCCATCCGCCCCCGCCTGCACGAAGACGTCTACGTGGTGTTTGCCGGCATGACCAATGACGGGCAGAAGCCGGTGTTCCAGGTGTTCATCAACCCGCTGGTGAACTGGGTGTGGCTGGGGGCGTTTGTGGTGATCGGCGGGACGCTGATTGCCTTGATTCCGAGCAAGGTGAAGCTCGCCTACGCCAAGACCCAGGTGATCGCCAGGACGAGGAGACATGAAGTTGTCGCTCAAACCGGTCGCGAATAAACGTGGCACAGACACTACGGTCTGCCGTGGCGAGACGTGGGGCAGGCTTCAGCCTGCGCCGGGCTTTAGCCCGGCTTCTGTGCTCAAGGTCTTGGGGATTTTCCGCGCTGCGGCCGGGCTGAAGCCCGGCGCGGC
>JACQDI010000648.1 GCA_016201195.1 Acidobacteriota bacterium
ACTTCGTCAACGGAGTAACCGGCCTGAATGGTGGCCCGTCCCCGACTAGCTTCAATGCGTACGCGTCGTTCCTGCTGGGGCTGCCGGGGTCCATGGGCAAGGCCTACCAGTTCTACGATCCCATGTCCACGCGCGAGTTCGATCAGGGCTACTACATCCGCGATAACTGGCAGGTCACGCGCAAGCTGAGCCTCAACCTCGGGCTGCGCCTCGAGTACTTCCCCATTATGGACCGCGGCCAGTACGGCATCGAGCGGTATGATTCGAACACCAACAAAGTGCTGATCGGCGGCCGTGGAAACAACCCGCGCACCGCTGGAACCGACGCGGGTGTTATGTTCGGTCCTCGCGTTGGCTTGGCCTATCGCGCGAACGAGAAGACGGTGCTGCGCGCCGGTTACGGGATTACGAACGATCCGTACCCACTGAGCCGGCCGCTGCGGGCTCCCTTCCCGGCGGTCATTATCGACGAGTACATTCAGACCAGCTCGTTCATTGCCCCGGGTTCGCTCGCTACCGGCATCCCAGCGGTCAGGTTTCCGGATCTTTCCACGGGTGTTCTCGACATCCCGAACACGATCTCCACGACCTCCCTGCTGCCCGGCAAGTTCCGTCGCGGCTACATCGAGTCGTACAACTTGACGATCGAGCGCGACCTGGGCGCCGGATTCGTCATCCGGACCGGGTACGTCGGCACACACTCCGTTCGCCAGGCGGTGAGCGGCTTCGATTTCAACGCCGGAATCGTCCCCGGGGCCGGCGTGAACGGCCGGCCGCTGTTTGGGAAGTTCGGCGTGACCACTACCCGAAGCTTTTTCATCCCCATGGCGAACCAGCGCTACGACGCTTGGCAGACCAACGTGACGCGGCGCTTCACGCGCGGCCTGTTCCTCAGCTCCTCGTACTCGTGGTCGAAGACCCTCGGCATCGACGCGGGGAACAGTGACAACGGCGTCCGCTTCTACGTTCCCAGCCAATTCTCGAAAAACAAAGCGGTGGCCGACTTCGACCGAACCCAGACCTGGGTGACGGCGGCGAACTGGGAGTTGCCGTTTGGCAAGGGCAAGAAGTTCGCCACGGGCGGCGTCGCGGCAATTCTCGCCGGCGGCTGGCAATTGAACCCGGGCATGGCGCTGTACTCTGGCCGACCATTCATCGTGACCACTGACGGTTCCTCGTTGAACGCTCCCGGGAATACGCAGGTGGCGGACCAGATTCGACCGGACTTCCAGAAGCTGGGCGGCGTGGGCGTGGGTGCCCCATTCTTTGATCCGACCGCCTTCGCGCCGGTTCGCGAGGTTCGTTTCGGCAATATGGGCCTGAATGCCCTCCGCGGTCCGAGGCTCTTCAACATGAGCCTGGGGCTGTTTCGCAAATTCCCGATCAGGGAGAGAGGGGAACTCCAGTTTCGGGCTGAGGCGCTCAACTTCACCAATACGCCCGTGCTCAACCAGCCGAACGCGACGGTGTCTACGCCATCGAACTTTATGATGATCACGAGCACCAATAACGACAATCCGTCACCACAACGCACCATCCGTTTTGGGCTCCGCCTCAGCTTCTGACCATCACAAGCCTGCGGCTTGGGGTGCTCGGCACCCCAAGCTGACCTGGGTGCAGATCTGCACCCAGGTTAGGCCGGGCTGAAGCCCGGCGGCGGCCTGAAGGCCGCCCCGCGGCCGCTGAAAGACCATAAAAGGCCGGGCCGTGCCATAATACCCCTATGCGGCTCCCCAAACTCCTTCGTGTCCGGCAGCACTTCCCCAATCGCGCTCTGGCCGACGTGGCGGCGGCGGTGCGCCAAGAGATGCAGTCGGCGGCCTGGACCGCGCGGGTAAAGCCCGGTTCGCGCATCGCCATCGGAGTGGGCAGCCGGGGGATCACCAACATCGCCACCATCGTGCGGGCGGTGGTCGAGTTCTGGAAGTCGCGCGGGATGCGGCCGTTCATCATCCCGGTGATGGGCAGCCATGGAGCGGCCACTGCCGAGGGGCAGGCCGACGTGCTCGCGCACTACGGCATCATCGAGCAGACCATGGGGGCTCCCGTGGTCAGTTCACTCGACGTGGTACCGCTCGGGCCGACGCCCGAAGGGATCGAGGTCGTCATGTCCCGCACGGCCGTCGA
>JACQDI010000649.1 GCA_016201195.1 Acidobacteriota bacterium
AGGCCCAGCAGCAAAGCAATCTGGCGGGCCAATACCTGTTCGACTTTGTTCTGCCGGGCAACTACACGGTCACCGTGGAGATGGCCGGCTTCAAGCAGTTCGTGCAGCGCAATGTGCTGGTGCAGGCCCGCGGCGACGTTACGGTGAACGCCACGCTCGACGTCGGCAATACGCGCGAAACGGTCACCGTCGAGGCGTCGCCGGTGGCCGTGCAGTTTAACACCAGCACCATGGCGCTGACCCTCGACACGAAGATGGCCAATCGCCTGCCGATCATCCATCGCAACCCGTTCCTGCTGGCGGCGGCGAATCCCGCCGTGGTGATCCGCTCCAGCAACGAGCAGAGCCCGTTCCACCACTGGGCCGCTTCGCAGCTCGACGTCGGCGGCAACACCAACACCAAGAACGACATCATCCTCGACGGCGCTCCCTCGATGACAACGCAGAAATCCAGCTACACGCCGCCGATGGATGCGGTGCAGGAGCTGAACCTGCAGCAGAACGCGGTGGACGCCGAGTTCGGCCATTCCGCCGGCGGCGTTCTCAGCCTGCAAATGAAATCGGGGACCAACGGGTTTCACGGCACGGCCTACTATCTCGGCCGCAACCCGGTCTTCAACGCGCTCGCCGACCGCATCACGCGCGGCAAGAACCTCACGCGACAAAACGTGTGGGGAGTCACCCAAGGTAACCCCATCAAGCGGAACAAGCTGTTCAATTTCTTCTCCTATGAAGGCTGGCGCACCATCGAGCCCAAGAGCGTCCTCTATACCATGCCCACGGACCTCCAGCGCAACGGCGATTTTTCGCAGTCGCTTAACACCCAAGGCGGGCTGCGGACCATCTATGACCCCTACACCACCCAGACCAACGGCAACGTCGTCACGCGGCAACCCTTCCCCGGAAACATCATCCCCGCCAGCCGCATCGACCCGACTTCCAAGAAAATCCTAGCCGACGTCTGGAAGGCGAACGCTCCAGGCACAGGGCCGACCGGCGTCAACAATTTCCTCAAGGGTTACGCGAACCGCTTCAAGTACTGGAACATCTCCGACCGCGCCGACTGGAACATCACCGACAAGCTGAAGGTGTTCGGCCGCTACAACCAGTTCCACACATTCACCCAGTGGGATGACTTTACGGGCGGCGCTCCCGCCCAGCCGGTCGACGGCTCGAAGCGCCACTCCATCAGCATGTCGGGCGACGCCGTCTACACGCTGAACGCCACAACGGTTCTCAATTTCCGCGGCGCCTACAACGCCATCGTCGATTCGTTTGGCGTGCCGTCGAAAACGCTCAAAGAGACGGACCTCGATAAATTCTGGCCGGGGAACCCCTGGTACAAGCCGTATCTCGCGGACCTGCCCGACATCTATTTTCCCGGCATCACGGTGCGGGCGGAATCCGCCGCGAGCCCCACGAGCCTGGGCAAGGGCGGCTATTGGTATCAACAGCCCAACTCGTTCAACATCGAATCGAAGATGTCGAAGAACATGGGCCGGCACTACTGGAAGATAGGCGGCGAGTACCGGCACGACTCGGTAAATGCCGCCCGCCCGAGGCCGATGACGTGGGATTTCCGCCCCGCCCTGACCGCGAACACGTACCTGTCTCCGAACACGGCACTCAGCGGCGACGCCTGGGCGACGTTCCTGCTCGGCGCGCTGGACGAGAACTCGGCCATCAACTCAATTCCCATCCAGCGGCCGCGCGTCGAGTACGTGGGCCTGTTTTTCCACGATGACATCAAGCTCACGCAGCGCCTGACGCTCAACCTCGGGATGCGCTACGAGTTCTACACGTCGATGCGCGATCCGGAAGACCGGCTGTCGCGGTACCTCGATCTGAACAACGCCATTCCGGAATTCCAGGGGGCTAATGCGCCGGTCCTGCCGCCCGAGGCGACCGTGCTCCGCGCTGGACCGCCGATTTATAACGGCGCGTGGATCTTCACCGACAGCGATCATCGCGGCTCGTGGAATCCGCCCAGGGGATTGTTGATGCCGCGCGCCGGCCTGGCTTGGCGCGTCAACAACAACACGGCGCTGCGCGTGGGCTACGCCCGCTACATCGTGCCCGCCACGCTCACCGACGGCCTGGACATTCTCGGGAGCGTGCCCTATCCCGGCTTCGACGCGGCCAGTACCACCATCTCCCCGTTGCTGGGCGTTCCGCAGCAGCGCTTTTCCGATCCGTATCCGGGCGGGCTGGTGCCGGTGACCGGCAAAAAGTACGGCCGATACACGAACCTGGGCGCACCGACGACCTGGTATCAGCAGGACTTTAGCCCCGGTGTGAACGACCGATTCAACATCAGCCTGGAGAGACAGTTGCCGGGCCGCATCGTGGCCGACATCACTTTCTTCATGAACGTGGGCCGCAGCCAGCCGTATCCGTTTGACCTGAACCAGATCGACCCGCGCATCGGCTATCGCGTCGCCAATGCGGTCAATCAGGCGGTGGCGAATCCGTTCTTCAATGTCCTGCCGGCGGACAAATTCCCCGGCCAGTTGCGCACGCAGCGACAGGTCGCCGTGCGGGAGTTGCTGCGACAGTATCCGCAGTACAGCGCTTTGAACGAGACGCTCCGCGGGGGCGTGCACAACCGGTATCGCGCCCTTCAGATGCAGTTCCAGCGGCCCTTCGTCAACGGCTTCAATTTCGTGATTGGCTACAACTACAACCGCGAGCGGAATGAGGAGTTCTACGACGAGCAGGACCGCTTCACCCAGACGTTTACCTTCCAGCCGGCGCGCAACGCGCGGCACCGGTTCACCGGCGCGACCATCTATGAGCTGCCTTTCGGCAAAGGCCGAAAGTACATGAACAGCGCGAACCGCCTGGTCGAGGGAATCCTCGGCGGCTGGTCGGCCAGCGGGCTTTTTACGTACAACGCCGGTTTGTACCTGCGCTTTGGCGGGCTTCTGGTCGATGGCGATCCCGGGCTCGCTCATCCGACCAGCGAGCGCTGGTTCGATACGTCAAAGTTCAAGATCCTGCCGCCGTTCACGCGCCGCACCAACCCGCTGCAGTATGACGACGTGAAGGGCCCGCGGTTCGTGAACGTCGACACGACTCTCGCCAAGGAGTTTCCGATCATCGGCGAGCGCCTGAAGTTCGAGCTGCGCGGGGAAGCCTACAATTTGCTGAACGCGTTCACGGGCGCCGACCCGGATTTGATTGTGACCTCGGCGACCTTCGGCCGGATTACCCAACAGCGTTCCGGTCTCTTCGGGAGACAGATTCAGTTCAGCGGACGATTCGTCTGGTAATCGCGATCTTCCTCTTCCTGCTGCTGGCCCGCGTTGCGGCGGGCCAGTACGCAGGGAGCGGCGCTTGCCGCCGTTGCCATCCCGAGCAGTTCGCCGCGCACGCCCGGACCGGGCACGCTCGCTCGCTTTCCCCCACCCCGCCGGGCAGCCCCGGCGAATGGGCTTTCGGCGCGGGCGCCCAGGCTATCACCTACGTCGGCCGTCTCGACCAGGACTACTACCTCGAGCACGGGCTGAGTTGGTACGCCGCCACGAAGTCGATGGCCCTGACGCCCGGCCATCGCTCGCCGGCGGGTGAGCGCTACCGGACGTTCGATCCCGGCGCGGCCATCCTGCGCTGCTTCCAGTGCCACTCCACCGGCCCGCTGCGGCTGGCCGCGGGGTTCCGGATCGAGCCGTCCGAGCCGGGCGTGCAGTGCGAAGCCTGCCACGGCCCCGGCGCCGAGCATGCCAGCTCGCTGAAGTCCATCCGCAACCCGAAGCGCCTCTCCGCGAACGAGATCAACGACCTCTGCGGCGCCTGCCACCGCAAGCCGGCCGCCGCGGGCGACGACACCGACTGGACGAATCCGTGGAACACGCGCCATCAGCCGTTGTACCTGGCCGAGAGCGCCTGCTTCAGGAAGAGCAAGGGAAAGCTCTCCTGCCTGACGTGCCACGCGGCACACACGCCGCTCGACCGGAGCGCGGCCGGCTACGACCGCACGTGCTCCGGGTGCCACGCGCGACCGCGGCATCGAACTGCGGTCACGGGGCGCGCGTGTGCGGCTTGCCATATGCCCGTCGTGGAGCCGCAGGCGAACTTGCGGTTCGCGAACCATTGGATTGGGGTGTACACGGGGGGTAAGCCGCTGCGGCCTATCGCCCGGCCTTGATGGCAGCGGCCCTCCGCCGCAGGCGGCGCGCCTCTTCGCCGCGTCCCATCTCTTCGAGCAGGTCTGCCAGGTTCTCGAGATCCACGGCTACCTCGGCATGGTCCGACCCGTAGGCTCTCTCGTCGATGGTGAGGGCGCGTTCGTAGTAGCGCCGGGCGGCCACGTAGTCTCTCTTAGCGCGGAGGATGTCGGCGAGGTTGCTGGCGCCGGTCGCCACGCGCGGATGGTGGGGACCGAGGGTCTCTTCGAGAGTCGAGAGCGCGCGCCGCGCCAGAGACTCCGCCTGCGATACGCGGCCGGTCGAGAGCAGCACGTTCGCAAGGTTGTTCAGCGTCGTCGCCGTTTCCGGATGCCGGGGGCCGAGCGCCTTCTCCTGGATGGTCAGCGCGCGGCGCAGCAGCGGCTCGGCCTGCTTAGGATCGGCGAGCAGCGCCACGTCGTTCAGCCGCACGCCGACGCGCGGGTGAGCCGGCCCCGACGCTGCCTCCTCCTTGGCGAGCGCCTGGCGGTAGAGGGCCAGCGCCGCGCCGCGATTGCCGCGGGTTTCTTCGTAGGACGCCAGCTTCGCCAGATTGCGCGCGGCGATTGCGGGGTCCTGGTGCTCTGCGGCGCGGCGGTAAAGCGGCAGCGCCTCAGCCGCGGCCAGCACCGACGCCAGGTTCTCCAGATCCTCGCCGACCACCGGGCTGCCGGGGCCGAGCGCTTTCTCGTCGATGGCCAGCGCGCGGCGAAGATATGGCTCGGCGGCCGCGCGGTCGCCGTGGTTGCGCAGAAACAGGCCGAGGTCGCTTGCGCTGCGAGCGACCTTGGGGTGGTCCGGGGCCAGTTGTCTCTCGCGTTCCGCCAGGGCCTGCCGGTAAAGCGGCGCCAGCGCGGCGGGATCGGGCTGCCAGGCGAGCGCGAGGGCGAGAAGCACGGCGCTACATGCCATCGCGCACCGTTCCGCTGAGGGCCTTGAGGAGCGCGAGCAAGGCGGCCTTCTCCTCCGCAGAGAGTTGGAGCTTGCGAATCTCCGGATCGAGCGCCGGGTTTGGGTTGCCGCCCTGGTTGTAGAAGTCGATCACTTCCTCGAGTGTCTTGCGGCTGCCGTCGTGCATGTAGGGCGGCGTCCGCGCGACCTCGCGGAGGCTGGGCGTCTTGAAAGCGCCGCGGTCCGGCTCGCTTTTGGTCACCGCATACCGGCCTTCGTCGCCCGGCCAACCGACGCCGGTGTTGTGAAAACGCTCATCGGTGAGGTTCGGCCCCAGGTGGCAAACGGCACAGCCGGCTTTCCCGCGGAACAGCCGCAGCCCGAGGCGCTGCTCGGTGGTGAGCGCGTTGCGGTCTCCTTGCAGATAGCGATCGTATGGCGAATCCCCGGACAGGATCGTGCGCACGTAGCTGGCGAGCGCCTGCTGCGCCCGTTCGATCGGCAGGCCGGTGCGCGAGGCGACCTCCTCGAGCGTCATATCCATTTCCTTGGGGTTCTGGATGGGCTGCAGCACTTGCTCTTCCAGCGTCGCCGCGCGCCCGTCCCAGAAGAAACTTTTGCCGTAGCCGCGGTTCACAATGCGCGGCACGCGCCGGCCACCTACGCGGCCAGCCACGCCCACGCCCACCGGGCGGTCGTCCGTGAAGGCCAGCTTCGGATTGTGGCAGGTGGCGCAGGAGACGGAGTTGTCCCGCGACAGCCGCACATCGAAGAACAGCTTCTTTCCGAGTTCGACCTTCTCTCGCGTGAGCGGGTTTTGCTCCGGCACGGGGAGATAAGCGTCCAGCCCCGCCGGTATGACCAACTGGTCGGCGCCGGCCAGCGCCAGGGTGGGCAGCAGCAGGAGCCAGAGCCTCATCGTAGGGGCAATACCCAAACCTCCGACTTGGCGTTGCCGGCCGTCACAGCGATGCGCTCGCCGTCCGGGTGAAGGCTGAAGCCGGCATCGCGGTTGCCCGGTGACTCGATCTTCACGGGATCCTCTCCGCCGAGCGGAATGCGCCACAACTCGGCGCCTTTTCCGGCGACTAACTCGCGGCCCCATTCGAGCTCGGTCAGGCCGTGAAACGGGAGCATCCGCGGCTCGCCGCCCGCGGTGGGAACAAGTGCGATGGAGTTGTCGCCGATCCCCGCCGCCAGCCACTTGCCGTCCGGCGAGGCGGCCAAGTGGCGCAACCGCGCGCCGCGGTAAATGGTCGACTCGCGGCCGGCGCCCACCGCGCGCGAGCGCACCTCCCTGTCCCCGTGGATGTAGAACACCGATCGGCCGTCCCTCGACCAGACGCCGTCGAATCCGCGAAATGATGCGCCGCTCTCGCTCACCAACGGCTGGACGGTCGCGGTCTTGGGATCGACGATGTAAAGCCCTGCCCTGCCCTTGTTGTCGCTGCCGCTCACCAGAAGAGAATTGCCGTCGGGCGACCAGCGGACGCGCTCCAGGTGCGCGAGCTTAGGCAGCAGCTCGCGCTCGTCGTCGGAGTCGAGGCTGCGAATGGCGATGGCCCGCGACTCCTGGCCGAAGTTCTCCGATCCGCGCCGCGAGAGATAGGCGATCGCCGCGCCGTCCGGCGACCAGGCGGGTGCGCTGTTCCTTCCCGGAAAGCGAAGCGTGGCGCGCCGGGCGGTGCGGGCCGGTTCCCCGAGCTTGGCGATGAAGACATCCGTGCCGCCGGAACGGAGGCCGAAATAGAGGTCGCCGCCCGCCGTGATCCCCATGGGAAGGAAGCGCCCCAGATCACGCCGCAGCAGCCGCTGCTCGCCGCGCGGTTCGCCGTTTTCAACCCCCAGTTCCCAGGCGTCCATCGTGCCGGATCGATCGCTCGCATAGACGATGCGTTTGCCGTCGGGCATCCACAGCGGAAACAGGTGATTGCCGGGGAAGTTCACCAATTTGCGCTCGCGGGCGCCATCGACGGAGAGCAAAAAGAGGGTGCGGTCGGCGGACGACTCGCCGGCGAAGGAGTCGTAAACGATGAAGCGACCGTCGGGCGAAATGTCCATCCGCTTCGGGTAGACCCAGTTCAGCGAGCGGAGAACCTTAGGAGGACCGCCTTCGGTCGGGACCAGCGTGATCTGGCTGATGTTGTCGGTGCGGAACAGAAGCGTCAGGATAAATTTCGAATCCGGCGACCAGGCGCACGGCTGCACGAAGCCGGCCTCCTCGTTGCGGTACAGGATGCGCTGGTTCGAGCCGTTCAGATCGACGACGCGCAGGTCGTAAAAGCCTTCCTCATTGAACCAGGCGTAAGCGACACGGCGCGAGTCGGGCGAGATGGCTGAAAAATAGGCGAACTCTCCGGACCCCGCTGGCTTCGCGGTCAGCACGCGGCTGCGGCCGGAGGCAATCTCGCGAATGGCGAGATTGCGCGTCGTTGGATCGACGTAGGACAGATAGCGGCCGTCGCGCGACGGGCCGCCGAGCAGCGTCACGTCCGGACCGGTCCAAACCAGCCGGGGCGCGGGTGACCCCGATTCGGTCGGAGCCGCCCAGCAGACAGCGACCGCGACTGCCAGGAGTGCAATCCGGCGCCGCATAGAAAGACGCAGGTATCTTAGCAACCGGGGCGCGTGCGGGTCCAGTGCTTGGGGTTATAATCAGCGATTCCGCAACCAAGCAAGGGCGCCAGCGGGAACTGGCGCGTTTCGCTCGGCTTGTGGTCTTGGCGAGGAGGAGAGGAGATTCGGATGGCGTTTGGAGAGCAGCGAACCGGCCGGCGGCCGCCGTTTGGGCACACCTTCGCCCGAAGGACCCGCGGCCGGGTCCAGGCATCGAACCGAGGAGCTGAGGGAAAGACGAAAGCGCGGGCGAAAACTTTCTAGTCAAGGCGACAGGCTAGCGGGAATCACCTCGGCATGAAGTTCGGCCGCGAGGAGTCTGGCCCAAAAGGCTTGGGTTGTTCCCTGGCGAGCTGGTGGCTTGAGATTCAGGGCCAAGAAGGCATGAAAGATGTTGTAAGCGAGGAAAGC
>JACQDI010000650.1 GCA_016201195.1 Acidobacteriota bacterium
CCCTCGGCCCGTTCACGACCACCGTGCTGGCGTTGAGCGCGGTGTCCGTGACGCCGGTGAAGGTTGTGGCGGCTTGGGGCGTCCGCAGGAAGCGCACCCACGGCTTGGTCGGCGCACCCAGCGCCAGCCGGTTGGCCATCTGGTTCGCTGAAAAATACTGGAGTACGTCGCCTTCGGCCGCTTGGTCGGGGAGCTGCAAATTGATCTGGAACAAACCCACGAAGCCGGGCGCCAAGCCGGCAAATAACACCTGCGCCGGGAAGCCGCCGACCGCAGCCCGCTGGTTGCGTGACGCTCGCGCCAGCGGATCCGACGGCCCGGCCGCGCCGCTGGCCACGGTCGCGTTGACCGGCCCCAGCCCGCTCGCGTAGAGCACCAAAACATCGCCGCCCACCGGCGGATTGTCCGGGCCGACCAGCTTTCCGTTGGCCGCCCGCACTGCGATGGCTGGCCCGAATCCGGCCCCGTTCAGCGCAAAAATCGAGGGTACCGCCGCCTGGATGTTCAGGGTCGCCGGACGGCTTGCCACTCCGCCCCGCCTCACCAGGACCTGCGCCGCCCCTGCCTCGGTCTCCCACGGTACCTGGGCGTTGATTTGGGTCGCGGAAACGAAGTACAGGGGAGCCGACCGCCCGTTGACGGTGACCTCTACCGCGGGCGACCCCAGGCTCACCGGCAGGGGAACCGCTGAGGCCACCGCCGTTCCAGAAGCCAAGTTGAACCCGTAAACGTTGAAGATACCGCCGGGAGCGACCGTGCTGGGGGCCAGCTCAAAGGTCACCCCGTTGACGACGCCCCGTGCCTCAACTACCGGCGCCTGCGCCCGCAAAAGAGCTGTAAATATAAGAAAACAATACCAAGCACGCGCGTTCATGTAACCACCCCCGCAATCCAGACGCCACAAACTACATTACACGGTTCCGCCGTGGAAGTTGCGGAAGTTGCGGGAATTGCGAGTAGTTAGGGGCCGGTCTCGGTGATTTTTGAGCCTGCCCTAGGGTTGACATAGTACTATTAGAACTACTAGAATATACCCGTGGAACGATAGAACTTTTATGACAGATGCCGCTAAGCCAGGCCTCAATCGCTCCGCATCTGAGCCTGCCCAAGAGAAAGAAGTCATCCGGATCGCTATCGCCGACGACCATCCTATCTTTCGGGACGGGCTGCGGAAGCTCCTGGCCCTCGAACCCGATTTTAAGGTGGTGGCCGAGGCCCGCGACGGCAAGGAAGTGCTGGACATTCTACAGAAGCAGGAACCTGACATCCTGCTGCTCGACCTGAAGATGCCGGGCCTCGACGGCCTGTCGACGTTGCAACGGCTCCAGGCTCAAAAGACAAAAACCAGGGTCATCGTCTTAACGGCGTCCGACGACGAGAGCGAGTACGTGCAAGCCATGAAGTTCGGCACCTCGGGGATCGTGCTTAAGCAGACCGCCACCGAGTTGCTGATCAAGAGCATCCGCAAGGTTTACGGCGGCGAGATCTGGCTGGACTCGCGGACCACAGCGGCGGTGATGAAGCAGTTCGCGGCCCCCGGCGATGCCGGGGCCAAGGACCGCGAGCGTTCCCCGCTCAGCCAGCGCGAGCGGGAGATCGTGGTGCTGGTGGCCCAGGGATTCAAGAACAAAGAAATCGCCGAGCGGATGTTCATCAGCGAGCAGACCGTCAAGAACCACCTTCACAATATCTTCGACAAGCTGGGCGTCAGCGACCGGCTGGAACTGGCGCTCTACGCCATTCACAAGAACATCAGACCTGCGTAATTGGTTTGTGAGCCAACCTACAACCCCGGATCGAGAACAAGTCTGACTTTATTACTGGCTTTGTCCCCGGACGCAATAACCAGCTCGGCGGCGCCGGAGTTAAGGATCGCCGGCAGTTCGACGCGGACCATATACACGCCGATGTAGCCGGCGGCGAGGGTGGAGGAAACGACCCGCAGCGGCGCGCCGTTGAGGTAGGCGCTGACCGGAGCGATGGTGGCGGGCGGGTTTTCGAGGGGCGCGGCGAGGCCGGTGGGCCACTCGGGGCGGACGCGACCGAGGCCAGTGGCCAGGATGAGGATCTGGCTGCCGGCGCGCGCGGGACGCGAGGTGTCCAGCAGCACCCCGCCGCCGGCATCGAGCACCAGCGGCGTGCCGTCGGCATCCACAAAAATCGCGGGCGAGACGGCCTCCAGCGGAACGTCAACCCGGGCGGCTCCCAGGCGCGTTTCCATGTTCAGATCGAGCGTGGGGCCCACGGCTTCAAACGGCACCTGGATCTGGGAGTCGGTCGAGCCGGAGGCCAGCACGGGAGCGGTGAGACGGCCGGCGCGGGCCGCATACACAGGCGCGCCGATCACGGTCAGCAGCCCGCCTGGGGCCGCCGCCCTGGCGCTCAGGTCGGCCGCGTTGAGCACCCGCAGCGAATCGGCGATCTCCGGCACGGTGGCGCGGAAGATGCCGTAGCCGGAAACCGCCACATAGAGGGCGCCGGTTAGGGGGTTCAGCCGCAGGTCCTCGATGGCCGCTGCCGGCAGGCTGCCGCCCAGCCGCGTCCAGCGCGTAGCCGGTCCTGGGTTCTTGAGGTCGCCGCGGGTATAGAAGACCCCGGCTTCGGAGGCGACGTAGATCGAGCCCGTTTCCGGATTGGCGGCTACGGCGCGCACCGGAGCGTCGGGCAGATTGGCCGACAGATCGTCCCAGAACAAGCCTCCGTTGGTGGTGCGGAAGACGTGTCCGGAGCCGCGGCCGCCGGCCGCCGCCAGCGCGACGCGCGAGTCCAGCGGGCTGGCGAAGAAATTCGTCACCGCCGCGCCGTTCACGGTAAAGCCCTGCATGGCCGGCCGCCAAGTGCGGCCGCCGTCGGGGGAAACCCACGCGTGACCGTCGCTGGTACCCAGGTAGTAGTGGGGCTGAGTCTCGCTGCCGGCGGCAAACGCGCTGATGTAGTGCTGGCGGGGGTCCTCGCAGGGAGTGGACGCGCAAGCCGTCAAGTCAGCGGTCACCGGGGCGCCGTTGCGCCAGGCCCGATAGGAAAACGTCCAGCCCGGCGGCGCCTCGAGCGGCCACGCCGGCCGGCGCAACTCATCCGAGGCCGGAAGCGGCGCGCGATCCTCGGGCGCCGGCTGCCATTGGCCTCCGGCGTTCAACTCCGCCGGGCCGATGCCCCGCAGGTAGACCCGCGGGCTGGAGCTATCCGAGATGCGCGCGATTTTGGTTTCCGGCAGATTGGGGAAGCGCTGGTTCAGGTCGCTCCAAGCAAGCCCGGCGTCGACCGAGCGCCACAGGCCGCGCGAGTTGGCCACCACGATCAGGCCGGGGTCGAGGGGGGAAAACGCGATGGCCCGCTGGTCTGGTCCGATAATCGACCCGGCCCCGTCGGCAGTCAGGTTGACCCAGGTGCGGCCCCGGTCGCTTGAGCGGTACAGGTCCTTGCCCAGGGCGAAGGCGTACTGCGAATCATACGGGTGCTGGTAGACGACCGCCTCCGGATCCGGCGCCGGGGTGGGGATCTCGCGGGACGAGCTAAGCGAGCGCAGATCGCCCGGTCGTGACGCGAAGCGGCTCCAGGTTTCGCCCAGGTCAGAGGTCCGCCACCACTGTCCGCGAGCGGTGAGAGCAAACAGGTGGGCGCCATCGGCGGAGAAGGCGACATCGACCACGGCATCGCCCGCCGGGCCGGCCAATTGCAGTTCGACCGCCCGGGCG
The DNA here is from genome assembly GCA_016201195.1 of Acidobacteriota bacterium. Classification (GTDB taxonomy): domain Bacteria; phylum Acidobacteriota; class Terriglobia; order Bryobacterales; family JACQDG01; genus JACQDI01. Next base: position 3,696 of record JACQDI010000650.1, read on the forward strand.
CCGATCGCCTGCCAGGCCAACTCGCGGACGGGCGGGTCCCCCCCCTGCCCCCAGGCGACCGCAGCCGACACCACCAACAAAATAGCAACCCGCATCGTAAAAACCACTTGCATCTCCCGTCCCGATTAGGGTAGCCTCAGGGGACGGGGAAAGTGTGGGGTAGTGTCCTTTTGACACAGCCCCATGGCGCTACAGCTAAGATCATAGCGCAAAACCGCCCCTGAAATCGACTGAAAATGCTGATTTTTCAGCGATTCCGGAGGGGCCCCGTAACGGCGAGGCAATTGCTGAGCCATTTACATGCTCGTGTCGGGTCCAAATCGGAGTTGCGGCGTCCGGATCGGCTTGGCGATCTTGGCCTTGGCCCTGGGCGCACACCTGCGCGCCGCCGACCTCACGGCGGCCGCCAAGGTGGCTCTGGCTGACGGGCGGGTGTCGGTCCTGCGCAACGGCGACCTGTTGGCTCTGTTCGCCGGCAACACGGTGCGGGTTGGGGAAACGATCGTCACCGGAGAGGACGGCATCGCGCGCCTGGAGATCTCCGACGGCAGTTCTTTCGAGGTCTACCCCAACTCCCGGGTGGTGTTTCGGGCCAATCCCGGCAACCTGCGGGACCTGGTGGAGATCTACCTGGGCAAGATCAAGGTCCGGATCCAGCATTTGGGCGGCCGGCCGAACTTCTACCGTGTGCATTCGCCGACGGCGGTGATTTCGGTGCGCGGCACGGTGTTTGACGTGGCCGTGGAGGCCGACACGGAAACTTGGGTCGCCGTGGATGAAGGACTGGTGATCGTAGAGCACCGCTTGTTGCCCAGTGGTAAGACGGTGCCCCTTGCGCCAGGCGAGAGCCTGCGCATCTTCCCCAACTCCCCGCTGGCCGCGGCGGGCGTCAACAAGGCGGGCGTAGCCGCGCGCGTGGCGGATGCCGCGCGCGAAGCGCTCTGGGTGCTGCGAACCATCGGCGGACGATCTGGTGCCGGCGGCGGCAAAGCTCCCGGGCCCGGGCCGGCCCCTGCTCCTGCGCCGGTGCCTACTGATACCCAGGCGCCTCCGCCGCCTCCCCCTCCTCCACCGCCGCCCGGCGGTCCGTGAGACAATAGAGGGGCAGGAGGCATCTCTCTAATCTTTGCGGCCTTTGCCTCCCCTGCGTCTGCGTGAGATGGGGGCTTCGCCATGCCGCCCGGCAACAAAGAAGAACCGGATCCGTACCCCTACATCGAACTGAAGCGAGCGCGGCTGTGCCTGGACTGCGAGATGATTTTCGAGGGTGCGGCGTGCCCGGCGTGTACCAGCGGAAGCTTCGTTCCGGTAACCCGGTGGATCCGGCCGACCGAGCTCACGGAACTCGTGCAGCCCGCCCCGTTGCCCCCGCCGGCGCCGAAGCCGCGACGACTGCTGCGGAAATCGCTCTACGTCGGCCTGGGCGCCTACGGTGTCTGGAAGATGCTGTTTGAGCCGTCGCGGCCACGGGCCCGCAAGCCGCCGGAGCGGCCTAAGGAAGATCCATCATAGCCCGCACTTCGGCTGCCGTGGCGATGCCGAGGTCCTGGTCCTCGCCACGCTGGGCCTTGAGCAGCTTGCGCTCGGCGCGCCGCTCGGCCTTTTTCTTCTGCTTGTCCTGCCGGGCCAGTTCCTTCTGCCGCTTTTGAAAAGTCGTTCGCTGCTTATTTGGCATAAGGGTTCCTCCGCGGCCATGCCGCCGTCGCTGCTGGCGCTACCAGCGCGGTTCGCGCGGCGGACGGCCCCCGCCTCGATGACCGCCACGGCCGCCACGTCCCCGCCGGTCGCCGAAGCCGCCACCGCCGGGTGAAAAGCCGCCGCCGCCCCCGCGATCCACTTTGGGGCGTGCCTCGTTAACGTTGATGGCGCGGCCCTGCACGTCCTTGCCGTTCAGCGCGGCGATAGCCTTTTGCCCATCATCGGACGACATTTCCACGAATCCGAATCCGCGCGGTTTCCCGGTATCACGGTCGGTCATAATCTGAATCGATTGCACCTCTCCAAACGGTTCGAAGAGTGCGGTGAGATCACCTTCATTGATGCTGAAGGGCAGGTTGCCTACGAAAATTCTCAAGGTGTTTTTCTCCAATTGTCCCGCGGGACCGGAAAGGCGGGCAAGGGCCAGGCAACTTTCGCCGACGGTCGCTTGTTCAACCTGTCCATTCTCAATGGTATCACAGAGCATCGGCGCCGGGGGGAGAGACTTGCGGGAACTCCAGGCACAGGCCGGGTGCGCTTGCCGGCACCCGGCCGGCTCCGATTTTCTCTGCGTCCTTGCTCACCGGTGTGGTTGCAAGGCCGGCGGCCTGGGCGTGCTGCTCAACGCCCAGGCTCCCCTGTTCCGCGTCTATCTTTCCGCTGACGCCGCAGGAGCCTCTGGAAGGCGCTGGACATCGGCTCGGACTCCCGGCCTTCTTCCGGGTGCCGCAGGAGAAGGGCAACCGCGCGCCTGTCTTCCGAGGACGACACGGAGTTTCACGAGCGGCTGCTGCGCGAAGCAGGCGTGGCGGCGGTGCCCGGCTCGGTGTTCTATCCTCTGGCAACGAACAACCCCAAGCGCCTGCGGTTCACGTTTTCGAAGTCGAGAGCGACGATTGAGGAAGCGGCGCGGCGGTTGGCGAGGTTCAGGGGTTAGCGGCTATTCTCGCCGGTTACACTAAGGACATGCGACTCGCGCTTGGTTTGACCCTGGCCGTGGTAGCGTGGGCGGGGGACTCTCCTCAAACCCTCTACGCGTACCGCGGCTCGACACCCACTCTGGACGGAGTGCTGAGCCCGGGCGAGTGGGGCGACGCCACCGCCTTCTCCGGGGTGAAGGAGTGGACACCTCAGTTCTCGCCGGTTAAGAACGACGCCGACCTGTCTCTCAAGGGGTACGTCAAGCACGACGGGCGGCGGCTCTACTTCGCCTTCGACATCACCGATGACGTGCTCTACGGCCTGGACACGCCACGGTGGCTGCCGGAGGAAAACCCCAAGGCCCACGAGCTGACGCGGGAGGGCTTTCCCTGGTTCGGCGACGAGATGGAGATCCTGCTCAACGCCTCCAACGAATGGAAGGGCAACGAGGGAGCAAGGGGCGACGGGACGTCCTGGCAGATGGTGGTGAACCTGACCAAGTCGCGATTGGGGGGCGTGGGCGTGGGAGGCTTGCTCGAGGGCGAGCCGCGGCGCCTGGAGCCGGCGTGGAACACTTACCAGAAGTGGATCCGGGAAGGGGCGCAGCAGGCGGCCGTGCGCAAGAAGCCCGGTGGCAAGCGGTACATCATCGAGTGGGCGATCAGCTTCAATCCCTGTCTGGAGGTGGAGCCGGGCAAATTCTACGAGCCTTCGATGGGCAACCGGGCGATGGGCCTGAACATCGCGCTCGGCGATCTCGATGAGAAAGAAAAGGGCGAAAGCAACCAGTTCCACTTCTACCATGAGCAGTGGTTCGCCGGGAAAAAGAACACACGGACCCACATGCGGGAGTGGGGAACGCTCTGGCTCATGGCCGGCCCGCCGGGGTTGCCGCCTCGGCGGAGATAGCAGAAATTCATTTCACGCCAAGCGCCGAGGACGCAAAGATCAAAGAGGTTTTCTTGGTATCTTCGCGGGCTTTGCGTGAGACCCTACTTGCGGCCGGCTTTATCGAGTTTGGCGGCCAGGTGGGCGTCGCGCAAAGAAGCGAACTTGGGGGTGCCGGGCTTAGCGCCGAGAGCTTCAATCTCTTTGTCGTCAAAATCCCGGACCGGGGGCCGCAGATGGGTGAAGTAGTGCTTGACCCTTTCCCGGACCGGTTGCAGCGGCGAGAAGCCGAGCAAGAAGAGGGCGAGCGCGGGATCCTGGGGCTCGAGCATCTTGTACAGCTTGGAGTTCTGTCCCGCCTGCTTGGAGGTGAGCAGTTTCTGCACCGCCTTGGCGCGGTGTTCCAGATTCATCCACGCGGCGGCCTCCGCCGTTTTCATCCCGGCCCGGGTGCGCAGGGTCGTTTTCTCGCCGGTGCTGAGTTTCCGGGTCAGGCAGTAGAGGAAAGGGCCGAAGTTGTCGACCCGCTGGCCGGACTCTTCGACCAGGCGGCGGGACTTGTCGAGCTTGGCGAGGGAAGTCAAATCCAACTTCTTGGCCAGGTGCGGCTCGAAGATGTCGAGCAGGCCGTGAGCGTTCAGCGCCTTGACTGCCTCCGCCGTGTCCGCCTCGGCGGCAAGCTGGCGTAGCTCGATCAGCCGGGAGCGCGGGGTGATGTATTCCTCGACGCCGGCTTCGCGCGCCGAATCGAAGTGGGTCTTGGTTTTTTCCTCGATGGAGTACTGCAGCCGCGTGGCAAGGCGCACCAGGCGCAGCAGGCGCGATGGGTCGTCGAAGAAGGTGTAGTTGTTCAGAATGCGCAACTCTTTGTGCTCGATGTCGGCCAGACCGTTGGTGGGGTCGAGCAGCAGGCCGCGCGAGGCCGGGTTGAGCGACAGGGCCATGGCGTTGGCCGAAAAATCCCGGCGCAGCAGATCATCCTGGATGGTGGCCCGGGTGATCTCGGGTTGACCGCCGGTCTTGGTGTAGCGCTCCTTGCGGCACATGGAGGTCTCGGCTGTCGCTGCGCCGCCGAAGAGCAGTTCGGTCGAGTGGCG
>JACQDI010000101.1 GCA_016201195.1 Acidobacteriota bacterium
ACGAAGAGCTTTGCGGCTTTAATCCTGTCGATACAGCCTGGGATTTTCGAGTTTGATTTCGGAGGTCAGCGCCTAGCGGCGGCGCTGCACGCGGACTTCAGCGTGGTGACAACGTCGAACCCGGCCCGTCCGGGGGAGATCATCCTGCTGTTCCTGACGGGCTTGGGAGCGCTGGCACAGCAGGTGGGGACGAACGTGGCCGGCCCGGTGCCGGCGGTGGCGACCGTGACCCGGCCGGTGGTGGGGATCAATGACCAGGGCGTGCAGGTGCTGGGCAGCTTCTATGCGCCGTTCCTGTACACCGCCTACCAGATCAACTTTGTGGTCCCGGCCAATGCGCCCTCGGGCCTCGCCAAGCTTTCGGTGGTGTCCGACGGCGTGGCCAGCCAGGATTCGAAGCTGCCGATCCTGGCCCCGTAGCGCAGAAACAAGCTTCGGAGCCCTTCACCACAAAGCCACGAAGACACAAAGAAAAGAATTCTTGGTGTCTTTGTGGTGAAAGGGCTCCGCTACCTGGCGTCGTGGAAGATGACGCCGAGGGTGTAGCGGACGCCCGACGTGATGCGGCTCACCCCGTGCCGCACATTGACTTTGTAATATCCTCGCGCGCCGGCCACCGGACGGTGGCGCGTGGTGAAGATGAGGATCTCGCCCTGCTCGGCGAGGATGGCCTCTCCCTTCGACTGCGCCCGCGGCCGCTGCTCGACCAGCAGAAACTCACCCCCCGTATAGTCCTCGCCCCGCCGGCTCAGGAAGCAGGTGAGCTGGAGCGGGAACGCCACCTCGCCATACAGGTCCTGGTGCAGGCAGTTGTAGCCCCCGGCCTCGTAGTGCAGCAGCAGCGGCGTCGGCTTGGCCTGCCCGCGCCTGTGGCATAGGCTGAGGAACGGCACGAGCCGAGCCGGGTAGCGCGCCGTCTCGCCGAGCGCCTCCATCCAGCGATTGGCGACCGCCGCCAGCGGCGGATAGAAATGCACCCGCAGTTCCTCCACCACCGGCGGCAGAGGCCGCGCAAAGTACTTGTAATCCCCGACGCCGAACCGGTAGCGAGCCATGTCGATCCGGCTGCGGAAGTGCGCGTCGTCGGGGTAGAGGCTCACCAGCTCCGCGCACTCTTCGGGTGTAAGAAGCGGAGGCGTCTTCGCGTAGCCCAGTTTCCAGAGGGATTGCTCCATGGCCCGCCAGTTGAGCCGGCCCAGCCGCTGTTGAACATTCATAGAATGCTATTGTAAACTGCCAGATATACAGGCCGGGCCTGTATAATCGCAGAGATTTATCACAAAAAAGCGAGAAAATATTAAGTGGAATGGCGGATCGGTCCGGTAAAGTGGGCATGAGAGTATTTCGTCTAAGTATGACATGCACCCGATCGATCCGGATCGTGACTTTGCTGGCGGCGGTTGTCATGGCGTCTGCGCAGCAGCCTCAAGAGTGCGCCGACCTCCAAGCGAAGGTAGTTTCGCTGGAAGCCACCCTGCGCCGTTTGAAGACCGAGATCAGTCGTCTTGAAGAACTGCTGGAAAAGCTCCACCCGGCCTCCGACCCGGCCGCGGAGCCGGCCCCAGCCGCCAAGTCGAGCCGTCCCGAGTCCCAACGCTGTGCAGCAGTGACCCGCAGGAGGAAGCAGTGCAGCCGCAATGCCACTGCCGGGAGCAACTACTGCTGGCAACATCAGCAGCAGCGCCGGTAGGACACGGTCTCTCGAACCGGCCGGCCAAGCAGAAAGGCAGGCGCCCCGCCGCAGCCCGGCAGGCTTGACTGCCGCACACTTTTGTACGAGCATAGGCATGAAGGCAGGCGAATTCGTTCGCCGCGTGAAGACCCTGGCCCGAAGGCGCAACACTTGGTGTCAGTTTGTCGCGGCGCACGGCAAGGGCAGTCACGGTACCTTGTACTACGGCGATCGGCTGACGACAGTGCAAGACCTGAGGCGAGAGCTGCCGAAGGGTACCCTGCACGCGATGCTCAGCCAGCTTGGTCTGAGACTGACGGACATTCAATAGGAGTGCGCTGTGCACGATTTCTCCTTTCCGGCCAAACTGACGCGCGAAGACGCGGGCGGCTACACGGTGACGTTCCCAGACCTACCAGAGGCCATTACCAGCGGAACTCACCTGCGGGATGCGCTGTCCGAGGCGGCAGATTGCCTGCAGGAGGCGATCGCCGGTCGGATTGTCCGGAAGGACGAGATTCCAGCGCCGTCGCGGCCCAGGCGAGGTCAGCACATGGTCCCGGTGGCCCTGTACCTGGCTCCCAAACTGGCGCTGTACCTGGCCATGCATGAGAAAGGCATTACCAACAGCGAGCTGGCCCGGAGGTTGAAATGCACCGAAACCGTCGTCCGCCGGATGCTGGATCCAAAACATGACACCAGACCCGAGAAAATCCAAGCGGCGCTCGAAGCGGTTGGCAAGCGCATTCTGGTCGCGGTGGAGAATGCTGCGTGAAGACGCGGTGCGGGGCCGCCGGATGTGGGTGCGGCGCTACTTCCTGTGGAGGAATTTTTTCTTGATGTCGGGCCAGAACTCGCGGAACACATTGACGCCGACGTCGCCGCCGAGCGCGGAGGCGCCCCGGAGCAGGCCGTCGCCCCAGTTGCTCCGGCGGTCGGGATACCAGGCGTTGGAAATCAGCCCGCTGCCGAACGCGCCGCCCAGACGGGCGACCGAGAGTGTGCGGCGGCCTCGCGTGGTCATGGGGAAAATGGTCTGAAAAGCTGCGTCGTAGCTCCTCGCCAGCAGGCCCTTGCGCTGCGACGGACGGTAACGGAGATCCTCGCCATGGATGGCTCCCACGCCAAACTCGATCGTGCTTTCAATCCCGTTCCGGCCGAACTTGGACCCGAAACGGCGCCCGTAGCCCTCCCCTCCTTGCTTCCATTCGAAGGGCTCATTGCGCGCCTGATCAACTGCCGCCCAGAAGGCCGGACCCGGAAACGCCAGCGGCCCGTAGGCGTCCGACAAATACATCTCGAAACGCTTGCCGAGAGTGAAAGGCGGAAGGGACGGGGCCGGGGAGGCAGAATTTTGAGCCTGCAGCTCGACGCAGAATAGCGCAAGGAGGGCCCAGTAGCTGAATCTCCTCATAGGGGACGTTCCGCTACTATAGCATCCAACCGCCGCACAGGCATAGCAGGGGCGTCGGGCACAGCACCGAGGGCTGATTTGACTGGTGCTGGAGGAGAGGGTCGAACTCTCATGCTCAGTGAAGAGCGCGGGATTTTGAGTCCCGTGCGTCTGCCAGTTCCGCCACTCCAGCCTTTCTTGAGTATGTCACAAATCTCCGAGCAGGTGCTCGTAGTCGCTCTCGTCCAGGCCCAGGGCCTGGAGCTGGCGCGGGAGCTCGGAGCGCAGGACCTCCGGCGTCGTCTGGATGTAGGCGGCAATCACAGTCTGCACGCCGACCCGGGTCAGACCCTGATCGGCGGCGCAGGTTTCGGCGGCCTCGCGGATCTGCGACTCGGTTGACTCGCGCGTGGGACGCGGAGTGCGTTGCAATATCTGGGTCAGCAGGTCTTCGGCGGCTTCGTTCCAATGCATAGCGCCCCTAATCGTACACGTAATGTAGCACCTTCTTCAGATCCTCCCAGGCCTCGCGCTTGTAGGACTGGTTGTAGCCGCGCAGCAGGAAGGAAGGGTGGTAGGTGGGCATCACCGGGATGCCGCGCCAGTCGGTCCACTTGCCGCGCAGGTGGGTGATGCCGGTTGCGGTGTTGAGCAGCGCTTTGGCGGCGGTGCCACCGAGCACACAGATTGCCTTGGGACGGATCACCTCGAGCTGGCGGAACAGGAACTGGCCGCACGTTTCCATCTCCTCCTTCTCGGGTGTTCGGTTCTCCGGCGGGCGGCACTTGACCACGTTGCAGATGTAGACGTCGGCGCGCTTGAGGGCCAAGCCCTCCTTGGATGCGGTGTTCTCGATCATCTGGGTGAGCAACTGGCCCGCGCGGCCGACAAACGGGATGCCCTGCGCGTCTTCATCCGCTCCCGGCCCCTCGCCCACGAACACCAGTTTCGCCTTCGGGTCGCCCACGCCGAAGACGATGTGCGTGCGGCCCTTGTGCAGGCGGCAGCGGGTACACTCGCCGATGTCGGCGCGGATGTCGTCCAGCGTTTCACGTGGCGCTTCGGGCGGAAGCACGGCGAACAGGTCGGATGGAGGCGGCGGGGCAGCGGCGTCTTGGGCCTTGGAGGCGGCGGGCGCTTCCCGGCGGTACAACTCCTCAAATCCCAGATCGCGGTAGAAGCGCAGGTACTGGCGGATCTGGTCTTGCGTCATCGGCGGGCAGGATGCAATTGATGGATGCGGTCGAAGATGTGGGCGGCGAGCTGGCGCTTGGAGCCGCGCGGGAACTCGCTCGCTTGGCCGGCGGCGGTCACCACCAGCGCCTCGTTGTCCTCGGCGTCGAACCCGGTGCCCGGCAGGCCGACGCGGTTGGCGACGATCATGTCGCAGTTTTTGGCGCGCAGCTTGCGGACCGCTTCCTCGCCCACGTTTTCGGTTTCCGCAGCGAAGCCGACCAGAAACCGATCGCCTTTGAGCCGGCCGAGCTCGGCCAGGATATCCGGCGTGGGCTCGACCTCGACAGCGGATCCGGCGGCAGTCTTTTTCAGCTTCTGGGGCTCGCGCCGGACGGGGCGAAAGTCGGCTACGGCGGCGGCTTTGATGATCACGTGAGCCTGGTCAAGCCGCTCCAAGACGGCCTGGCGCATTTCCTCGGCGGTCTCCACGCGGACAACCTCGGCGCGGGGGGGCGGCTCGATCCAAGTCGGCCCGCAAATCAGCATCACCCGTGCGCTGCGGGCGAGCGCCTCT
>JACQDI010000662.1 GCA_016201195.1 Acidobacteriota bacterium
GCCGTCAGCCTTCAGGTGAAACGAGGAGTAGTAAAGCAACGGGGTGGGGACCACGCCCAGGTCGGTGACCTCGCAGCCGGCGGCCACCAGCCCGGCGACGATCGCGTCGCGCAAGCGGGATGAGCTGAGGCGGCAGTCGCGGGCAACGTTGACGCGCGAGCCACGCTCGCGCCGCACGTAAGTCCCGACGGCGCGGCCCAATTGCTCGATGCCATCGCTGAGAAGTTCCTGGTCCGCGATGCCGCGGATGTCGTATTCGCGAAAGATGGTCGGCTTCAGCAAGTTCATTCACCGGTGCGATGAGCGTTTTCCTCAGGACACTGGCAGCAATCGGTGCAGCGGCGGCAGTGCTCGCAGATGTGGTTGGCGCACACGTCCTTGGTGCAGATGGGGCAGATCTCCTCGGAGACCTCCTGACAGATATGACACTGCCACGGCATACTACGTTGATAACATTGTTTTCACGGTTTCGACAAGGCATGAGTACGATCCGACCAACCGGATCGGCCAGTTTTTCTTCGGCCGGCAGGTCGTGGAACGGGTCCGGCGGGGCGACCCCATCCGCCGATGCGTGGTGAACCTGACGGGCCGGACGATCTCACCGGCGGTGACCGTGGGCGAAATAGACCTGGCCGGCGAGGGGCGCTAATTCGTCATGGGTGTAGGTGCGGGGGACGATAGGCGGGGAACCGGCGTAGCCTTTGAGCCAGTACAACTCATAGGCGCCGGGGCGGACCTCGCAGGCGAGCACGGGGCGGGGGGAGCAATCCAGATCGCCGCCGGTGACGAGGACGTGGGTGCGGGGCAGGTCGTCGATTGACAGGGGGCGCATGCGGTTCTGCTGCAAACCCAGCCTGCCGGACTCGCAGAAGATTTCCTCACCGACGATCAGCCTCGGGACGCCGGTGACGAGTTCGGCGAACGGGGCGGAGGAATAGGGCGACGAGGTCATGGCGAAATGGGGGGCGGTGCCCAGCCGCTTGGGGGTGCCGGAGATGGCGATGATGTCGTGATCGTGCAGGTTGGGTAACCGGCGGAGCTCGCGGCGAATGGCAGCGAGGTTTTTCGCCTGGGGCGTCCAGCATTGGCGGATCTCGGCGACCGTGGTTGCGGCCGCATAGGCGGCGAGCAGGGCGGCGCCCAGGGGAAGTAGCCGCCGCGGGGACCGGGCCAGCAGAGCAAAACAGCCGACAGCGAGGAACACGGTCAGTCCAAGGCTCGATAGGTAGTGGTACCGCAGCTCGGACCATTGCAGCAGCCACACCGGTCCGTGGCCGAGGAACCAGAGGCCGGCGCCGAGAGCCAGGAAGCGGGCTCCAGGTGCGGACCGGAGACCGGAGTCCCGGCGAATCCACCACCACACGAGCAGTCCGGCCGCAGCCGTAGCGACGAAGCCCCAGCCGATCGCGCGGACTTGGTAGAAACCCTCGCCGAATCCCAGCAGGCTGCGATACTCGGGCCCGATGGCGAACAGGTGCTCACGGAGCTGGACGAGGTGGAAGCCGAAGCGCCTGGCGACCGAGTCTCCGATCGGCGCCTCGTTGATGAACCGCGAGTAGAAGCCTCCGGCGGCAGCCGCGGTCGTCCAGGCCAGCAGGGCGGAAGCAAGCGCTGCCCGGCTTCGCCAGCAGAGGGCGAGCCAAACGGCCGAGCCAAGCAACAACCCGATGATCTGGTCGGTGGAGAACAGGGAGAGCATCAGGGTAAGCGCCTGCACGGCCGCAGCGCGCGGGCGCAGCCGCCCTTCCATCACCGTCCCCGCCACAGAGTGGAAATAGAGCAGGAACCAGAAAGCTGCTAGTGCATACTGGCCGCAACTCGGGAACCAGAACAGCGGGTTGCGCGCGGTGGGGAGCAGCAGGAACAGGGCGCCAGCAAGAAAGCTGGGGCCGGGGTCGAGGCTGAGCCGACGCAACGCGCCGTAGATCAGCCACGCAACAAGCGCGTGCAGCACGATTCCCACCAGGAAATAGAAGGATGGGTGAAGCCCGCCCAGGTGATAGAGCGCGAAGACACTGAGAAGGCTTACAAAGTGGGTGCGGAAGGTTCCCCACAGGCCGTTGACGGAGAGGAAGCCGGCGAACTTCCACTCAGCCTGCCATCCCCCGGCGCGGGCCTGCTCGAAGTGCTGGAACATATACCAATCATCAATGACAAAATCAGC
>JACQDI010000663.1 GCA_016201195.1 Acidobacteriota bacterium
CCTGCTGCGCGAGATCTACGACCCGATCCTGCGCCAGAGCTTCGACTGCCCGCTGCACCCGGCCTGCCCCTGGAAAGGCCGCTCCACGCCGCTGGTGGTGACCAACCGCAACAGCGCCGAGGTCATCAAGCACGCCTCCAATTCGTTCCTCGCCACCAAGATCTCCTTCATCAACGCCATCGCCAACCTGTGCGAGAAGGTGGGCGCCGACGTCGGCCAGGTAGCCGAGGGCATGGGCCTCGACAGCCGCATCGGCTCCAGCTTCCTGCGCGCCGGCATCGGCTTCGGCGGTTTCTGCTTTCCCAAGGATCTGCAAGCCTTCATCCACATCGCCGAGAAAAACGGCTATGACCTGCGCCTGCTGCGCGAGGTGGAGCGCATCAACCTGGAACAGATGGAGCTGTTCTTCCGCAAGATCAAGCACGAGGTGTGGGTGCTCAAGGGCAAGCGCATCGCCGCCTGGGGAGTGGCCTTCAAGCCCGACACGGACGACGTGCGCTTTGCGCCCTCCCTGGCGGTGATTGAAAAGCTGCTCGCCGAGGGCGCCATCGTCGCCGCTTACGACCCGCGGGCTATGGACGAAGCGCGCGCCGTGCTGGCCCCGGCTCCGAACATGCTCTACTGCACGTCGGCCGAAGAAGCCACCGCCGGCGCCGACGCCCTGGTCCTCTTCACCGAGTGGAACGAGTTCCGCGAAGCCGATTGGGAGCGCATCCGCCGCGCGATGGCCCGGCCGCTCGTCATCGACGGCCGCAACATGTTTCGCCCGGACGAAATGCGCCGGCGCGGGTTTGAGTATGTGAGTGTAGGGAGGCCCTGATATGTCCCATACCATTGTCGGCTCGGTGATTTCTCTCTGGCGCTATCCCGTCAAGTCCATGTTGGGAGAAGAACTGGACGCTGCTGAGATCACGGAACGCGGCCTCGCCGGGGATCGCGCCTACGCGCTGGTGGATCGGGCGAGTGGCAAGGTCGCCAGCGCCAAGAACCCCGTCAAGTGGGGGAAGCTCTTCTTCTGCCGGGCTGCCTTTGTCGAGGCGCCCCGCCCGGGAGAGCCGATGCCACCCGTCCGCATCACACTGCCCGATGGTGCGATCGCTGGCCCGGACGGGAGCGAAATCGGCGGGATCCTTTCCACCCTGCTCGAACGCACCGTGGATTTGCGTACCACGGCCCCCGAGACACCGAGCCTCGAAGAGTATTGGCCGGACATTGACGGCTTGGCGCATCGGCAGACCGTCACCGACGAGCAAATCGCGGGCGCCGCTCCGGGCGGCACGTTCTTCGACTACGCCCTCGCTCATCTCCTGACAACCGGTACCCTCGACCGGCTCGGAGAGCTTTACCCGCAGGGCCGTTTCGAGGCCCGGCGGTTTCGTCCAAACTTCCTGGTCGAGCCTGCCTCCGGCGCAAGCGGATTTGTGGAGAACGACTGGGTCGGCCGGCTCCTGGCCATCGGCGATACCGTCCGCCTTCGCGTCACGGACCCCTGCCCCCGCTGCGTGATGACGACTCTGCCCCAGGGAGACCTCCCCCAGGACCACGGCATCCTGCGAACCGCTGTCCAGCACAACCGGGTGCATGTGCCGTCTGCCGGCGCGGCGTTGCCGAGCGTGGGCGTCTATGCCACCGTCGAGCAGCCCGGTGTGGTGCGCCGGGGCGACCCGGTTCGGCTGCTCGATTAAGATTCATCTCACGCCGAGCGGTGGGACCAGGGGACCTGAACAAAAAGTTAAGGAACCTGCGATCAGCCCCGATGAAAAACCGTAGGATATAATCGGATGTCGCTCGGAGATCCCGCGTGCTGGGTGCTTGGCTTTTTCTTGCGCTGCTGCCGCAGTTGTCGCCCGACGCCGAACTGTTCTGGACGGCGGCCCGCCGAGGTGACGTCGCGGGAGTAAAAGCCCTGCTCGCCAAAGGCGTCGACGTCAACTCCCGCTTCCGTTACGGGGCCACCGCTCTGTGGCACGCAGCCGAACGAGGCCACGTGGAAGTGGTCAAGCTGCTGCTGGGAAGCGGCGCCGACGTCAACGCCAAAGACGACTTCGTCGGGCCTCCAATAGTAATGGCGGCCTTCAAGGGCAACACGGAAGTCATCAAGCTGCTGCTGGAGAAGAACTCCACCGGCCTGGACGCGGCCCTGACCGTTGCCACAGGGGGTGGTCACACCGAAGTTGTCCGCCTCCTCCTTGCCAAGGGTGGATTGAGCGCCGAGA
>JACQDI010000664.1 GCA_016201195.1 Acidobacteriota bacterium
AGCCGCACCACCACCCTCTGCTCGCCGATCGGGATCAGCTCCCGGAACGGTCCCTTCATCATCATCGGGTTGGTGAGGTTCACCAGGTGGACGGTCATCGACTCCTTCTGCCTCCACACGGTGACGTCGAGCACGCCGGGGCCGGTGACGGTCACCGGCCTCTCCTCGTTGGCCGCCCACTCGACCGCGTTGCGCAACAACTTGCCGTGGTCGACGGCCATCGTTTCCCAGAACGTGCGGTCAATGTCCCAGGGGATGTAGACAACGCGGCTCTTTCCCAGATCGCGCAAGTAGACCTCAGGAATATCTGTCTTGGGGACGCGGGGATAAACCATTTCCATGGGCAGGTCGGGGTAGGAGGGGATCAGCGTCAGCGGCCGCTGTGGAAACGGTTCGTTCGCCTTCACTTCGAGCCGGTAGGCGCCGTTGACGATACGCTCGGCGTCCTCCAGGCCCGCCAGGATCGGATGCGGTTTCTCGAGCCGCAGGTAGGAGTTCTGCATGGGGCCTTCCACCCGGCCGTTGAATGAGACGCCAAACAGGGGAGCCAGCCCGAAATCCTTGCGCCGCGCGCCCCATTCGTCGTAGAGCGACGTCTCGAACGTGGCCACCAGGCTTCCCCCGCGCTCGACATACTGCCGGAGCAGCCCGCATTGCCGGTCCGAGAGCGCGGCGATATTAGGTAGGATCAGGACCTTAAACGGGTCGATGTGCTCGGCGTCAAGCAGCCGGTCGTGGACCATCTCGAACGGGATGCGCGCCTCGACGAGCGCGTGGTACATCCCCAGTGTGTGCTCCTCGACCTTGGCCCCGTAAAACGTCGCCGTCTGCTGCGAGTAGACCATGGCCACCCGCGCCAGCGGCGCTTCGTTGCGCAGGTATTTCTCCGCGCGGTAGTACCGGTTGTAGACATCTTCGACGACCTTGAGCCAGCGCCGGTCGTGCAGCGTTCCTGAGAACTTGGTGAACCACGGACGCAGACCGTTGGCCACCCCGTCGGCGACCCAGATCCGGATCTCGGCCTCGCTTTGCACCGAATCCTTCCACCGGTAGCGCTCCTCAACGCCCATGCTGAAGATGCCGCCGATCGGCTTGCGCCCCATGGTGGCGCGGTATTCCTTGCCATTCTTGCCATTCGACCATGGGGCAGCCAGGCCGCGGCGGGCCTGGCGGTCGGCGAACAGGATCGGCGCCAGCTCGCCGATGGTCTTCATGTCCAGCTCGCTCAGCGCCCCGCCACCGGCGTTGGCAATGAAGCAGGCGTTGGGGTTGACCTTGCGGATCTCCGCGTCCCACAGCCGCCACAGCTCGAACAGCCGCTGCTGCCGCCAGAGGATGTAATTGCGGCGCGCCGGGTCCTGCGGGTTGGAGGTGCGCGGAAGATCGAGGCCGCAGAAGGCCCGAAAATCCCGCCGGCACTGCTCGCAGTAGCACATCCCCGAGCCCGACCAGCGGTTCGAAAAGATGCCGTCCACCCGGTAAAGGGAGACGATCTCCCGGGTGACCTCGGTCATGAACTCAAAGTTGTAGGGGCCCAGCGCGCAGGTCACCCACAGCTCCGGCGACGCCCAGTGCCGGCGCCGGCGGCCCTCGGCATCCACCGCGATCCAGTCCGGGTGTGCGTCGTAGACGTCCTGGTGCGCGGCGTGCGGATCGGTCCGCGCGATCACCACCATGCCCAGCTTCCGGCACCCAGCCACTAGCTCGCCGAATGGGTCGGTATCCTTTAGCCAGGCGCTGCGATAGTGCAGCGGGACTTTCGTCGGGTAGTAGGCCACGCATCCACCCGCGCTGAGGCAAGCCCCGTCGGAGTGGGTGCGCCGGAAATAATCGAGCCAAAACCGCGGGTCAAACTGCCCCGGGTCGTTTTCCACCAGCGTCAACTGGGCCCACCGCATGGGCCGGTCGAACCAGCCCGGAGGCGTCGCCGCCGGACCCCGCATCACCGCCGTCCCTGCCAGTGCCGAGGCCTGAAGAAACTCTCTCCGTGTGCTCTGCATGAGCCCGATTTTGCCACATGTGGGTAAGCCTTTGGCCGGCCCTTGTCTCTTCGGCCGCGCAGGCAAGCCGGCCAAGCCGCCGGCAGTGCAGCGGTCGAAGCCGGTGACCCCCAGCTCGACAATAAGGAGTTAGGCCGCGTGAGCCCGAGGGGAATAGCAGTAGAATAAGGGCGTGGTCGACTGGCATCGATTCACGCCGTCAAATTTCGAGTACGATTTTGAGCGCTTTTCGAGCATCGAGTCACCTTCAACGAAGCGGTCGAGTGCTTCTTCTCAGACTTCGAGATTCGACGAAACAAAAGGTATCGTGACCGTTACCAGTTGATCGGTAGGACGCTCAGCGGGAGGAGACTCAAGATCATTTTCCAAATGAAGCCGAACAACGTAGTGGTGCGCATCATCACAGGTTGGCCCTTATGAGTACACGGAAAAAGAAAAACAAGAAGGCCGCAGCACTGGATCAAGAAGCAATCGATCGACTCGTGATCTCCCAGTCGGATGACGAATCGGCGTGGGAGGCAGCGATCCGCGTCAAGCGGTCCAAGCCAGCCTCGCTGTCGATTCCCGGCGAACTGGCAGCCCGGGCAGCTTTCTTGGCCAGGTTGCATCGGGAGGCCGGCGTCGACAAGTGGGTTGAACGGGTGCTTCGGGAGAGAGTCGAACTGGAGGAGGTCGCCTTTACGGAGGCAAAGAAAAGGCTTGCTTCCTGAAAATGCCTAACAAGCTGCAGCCGACGAGCCGCCCAGCGCAGCCAAGCCTCGAAAGCGATCTCGCGCAGCTCGCGCCTGAGCGCCTGAGTCGTTAGACAGTTCCGCATCACGTCGAAGAGTCTGCTGTCCTGTGTTCTCGCTGCTTGTCGGTCGACGACGGCGGATCTAGGATGCCTCCGATTGGCTCAACCGGTTTCGGGAAAAGGAACAAAGCAAATGCGGGCCCGGCGCCGAATATGCGGCTCTCACTGCCATGTCTGCGGTATGAATTGTTAATCCCGAGGCAAATCATGAAGACAAACCTGTTAACGATCCTGGCGCTGGCGCTTCCTGCTCTCGCTCAGACCACCGTTAAAGACGCTCTGGTGAAACATTGGAAGACGTCCGGCGAATTCACCCTCGCTGTGGCCAGGACTATGCCCGCTGAGAGCTACAATTTTCGTCCGGACCCAGCGGAGATGAGCTTCGGCCAGTTGATGGCGCACATCGCGGGGATCAATCTCAACGCCTGCGCCAACGCCACCGGCATGACCCGGCCGGCGCTCCCGTCCAAGATCGCAGAATGGGCCAAGGACACGGAAAAGGTGGACGTCGATAAGGAGACGGCCATCCCGTTTCTAAGCGACTCCTTTGATTTCTGTAACAAGGCCGTCGCCGCCATCAGCCCGAACCGCATGGATACGGTGGTCGGCCCGCCGGCCCGCAATCTGACCGGCTTCGAATGGCTGTGGGCTTATTTCACGCACACGGCGCATCACCGGGGACAGGCGGAGGTCTATCTGCGCGTGAAGGGCATCAAGCCGCCGGACTACGCGTTTTAGAATCGGAAGCCCACTGCTTTATCTCTTGACACGCCCCAGGCTTCGGGCCAAAATGTAGGGGCCAAGGGGGGTGTGCTGTGAAATTCTTTTCCCGCATAATTGCGGTCCTTTGCTTTGTTCCGCTTTTTGCCCAGGTCAATAAGAGCAACCTGACGGGCATCGTGCGCGATCCTTCGGGCGCCGCGGTCCCCGAGGTCAGTATCCGGCTGGTGAACACCGGCACGGGCGCGGTGCGCCAGGAGCTTTCGGACTCGACCGGCCTCTACCGCTTCTCGCTCCTCGACTTCGGAACTTACCGCATCGAGGCCTAGCGGCCCGGCTTCAAGCGGTTCGTGCGCGACGGTGTCCAGCTCCAGACCGGCGAGACCACCACCGTGGATGTCTCGCTCGAAGTGGGTCAGATGTCCGAATCGGTGACCGTCACCGCCGAGGCCACCGCCCTGCGCACCGAGACCGGCGCCCTGGGAACTTCGGTCAACACGCAGGTGCTCAACGAGCTGCCGCTGATCGGCCGCAACCCCTACGTGTTTCTCACCCTCTCGCCCGGCATTCAGTACACTGGCGACCCCGGCGCGCTGAATCCCTGGGACGTCTTCGGCCCCTCCGACTTTTCCTCGAGCGGCTCCAAGGCGCGCTCCGAGTTCCTGCTCGACGGCATCCCCAACATGCGCATCGACGTGGTCAGCTTCTCGCCTTCGCCCGACGCCGTGCAGGAAATGCGTGTGCAGACCAACACCTTCGACGCCGAGTACGGCCATTCCGGCGCCGCCTTCGTCAACGTCTCGACCCGCGCCGGAACGAATGACATTCACGGCAACATCTACTGGTACCTGCGCAACGACAACCTGAACGCGAACAACTTCTTCAACAACCGGGTCGGCCGCCCCAAGAGCGAGAACAAGCAGAACACGTACGGCTTCACGCTGAGTGGCCCGGCCTACATTCCGAAGCTTTACAACGGCCGCGACCGCACGCATTATTTCTTTGACTTCGAGGGAACCCAGATCCGCGGCCTGGACGTGGGCCGCGCCATCGTCCCCAGCCTGCTCGAGCGCGCGGGCGATTTCTCGCGGACCGCCGACCGCAACGGACGCCCCTTCACCATCTACGACCCCGAGACCACCAAGCCCGCCCCCACTGGCGGCTTCGTCCGGGATCCCTTCCCCGGCAACGTCATCCCCGCTAACCGTCAGGACCGGGTCGCCCTCAACGCGATGAAATTCTACCCGCAGCCCAACCTCACTACCACTGCGGACAGCCTGCAAAACTTCGAGAACGCGCGCTCGGGCGGGCGCCGTTGGGCAAGCCTCGCCGGCCGCGTCGACCACCAGCTTTCAAGCTCCCACAACCTGTTCTTCCGCTACGGCTGGAACCACCGCTACGACCCCAGCAGCCCGTTCTACGGCGAGTGCTGCCGCGCGGCCGGAAACCCCACCAGCGGTCAGGACGAGTTTGCCCGCGGCAACATCGGCGCCGGCGCCGGCTACACCTGGATCGTGAGCCCCCGCACGGTGGTCGATTTCCGGCTCGGCTTCACCCGCTACTACGAAGCCAACATCATGTACGGCGAGGGCTTCGACATCTCCACCCTCGGCTTTCCATCGAACTTCGCCCGCTCGCTTGCCTTCAACACCTTCCCCCGCTTCGAGATGAGTGGCGACGTGGACAACCTCGGCGCCGGCCGTACCACCGCCCGCGCTTTGATCAACCAGTACAACCCGCTGGTCAACGTCCACACCAACTTCGGCCGGCACGCGGTGAAGTACGGCTTCCGTTACCAGGTCGCCCAGCAGAATGACTTCGCCCCCAACCGCGCGGGCGGCTTTTTCCGCTTTGACCGCGTGCTCACCCAGGGACCCGATCCCACGCGTACCACGCTCAACAGCGGCCACGACGTGGCGTCGTTCCTACTCGGCACGCCCACCCGAGGCTACACCGACATCAGCGCCTCGCGCGCCTTAGAGAACCCCTACTTCGCGCTCTACGCGCAGGACGACTGGAAAGTCACCGATCGCCTCACCCTCAACCTGGGCCTGCGTTTCGAGCACGAAGGCGGAACCACCGAACGCTTCAATCGCGGTAACGCCGGGTTTGATTTCAGCATCCCCAGCCCCACCGAAAACCAGGTCAAGGCGAACTACGCCCGCAATCCCATCCCCGAGTTGGCGAGCATCAGCGTCAAGGGAGGGTTGAGCTTCCTGAATGTGAACGGCACGCCCCGCGGCGCTTTGGATCTGCCGGCCCTCATTTACGCCCCGCGTTTCGGTTACGCCTATCGCGTCACCGACCGCGTGGTGTGGCGAGGCGGCTGGGGCGTTTTCTATGTTCCCAACAACATCAGCAACTTCCGCCAGGACGGGTTCAGCCTGGCCACGCAGATGATCACCTCGCTCGACAATAATCTGACGCCGTTCAACCGGCTGGCCAACCCATTTCCCGACGGCCTGACCCAGCCGCCGGGCGCAAGCGGCGGGCTGCTCACCGCCGTGGGCCAGAGCCTCACCGCCGGCGCCGTCAGCGGTAACGGCGTTCCCCACTTCCTGCACGGGATGAGCCAGCAGTTCTCCACTGGATTTCAATTTTTGCTCCCGGGCGGAGTTTCCGTCGAGTCGAGCTACGTCGGCAATGTCTCCCAGCGGCTGACCATCAGCCACAACGTGAACCAGTACCCCGACCAATACCTGGCGCTGAAAACCCGTCTCAACACTGCGGTGCCCAACCCGTTCCAGGGTGTGATCACCGACCGCACCAGCACCCTGAGCCAGCCCACGGTCACGGTGCAGCAACTGCTGAGGCCCTACCCGCAGTTTGTCGGTCTCACGCAGGCCGTCCTGCCGCTCGGCCGCTCCCACTACGACTCGTTCCAACTGCTGGTCAGCAGGCGGATGTCGCACGGCCTCTATTTCGGCGCCGCTTACACCCTCTCCAAGTTCCTGGAAGCGACCTCCTACCTCAACGCCAACGATGCCAAGCCGGAGCGCGTCATCTCCGACGCCGACCGCCCGCAGCGGCTGGTTCTGCACGGCATCTATGAGCTGCCCTTCGGCCCGGGCAAGGCCTTGCTGAACGGCGCGAACCCGGCGCTGCGCCGCATCGCCGGCGGCTGGCAGATGAACTGGGTGGTGACCTTCCAATCGATGGCCCCGCTGTCGTTCTCCAACGCCGAGCGCCCGCGCCACTCCGACAACAACCCCCACACCGTCGATCAATGGTTCGACGTGACCCAGTTTGTACCCCAGGAGCCGTTCACCCTGCGCGCGCTCTCAAGCCGCGTCGCCGACCTGCGCGCGCCGGGCATCAAGAAGTGGGATCTCACGCTGATGAAGGCTGTTCCCATCCGCGAGCGAGTGGCCATGCGGCTCCAGGCCGAGTTTTACAACGCCTTCAACACCACCCACTTCGGTACGCCGAACACCACCGTCACCAACGCCAGCTTCGGCCGCATCACCGGCACGCTCCTCGGCTCCCGTGAAATCCAGTTGGCCGCGCGGATCACCTTCTGAGACCGGCACGCGATAGGAGGGCCGAGCCGCGGCCCGGAGGAGGATGGGGCCGCGGCTCGGGCGGGGAGGGAGTCCGGCCTGACTAGTTGCGTGGCCCGCGCGGCCCGCGCGGCCCGAACATCGGACCGCCAAAACCGCCTGGCCCCGGCAGCTTGCTCAGCTTGTCCTTCTGGTCGGCGGTGAGCAGGGCGACGAACTTCGCCTGCGCTTTGGCGTGGATGCCTGCACCCTGGCCGAGCAGGGTCCCCAATGCCGCTGCGAGCTTGTCAATCTCGGCGTCGCTCTTGTTGTCCTGCGACGCCTGGCGCAGCGCCTCCTGAGCTTGCTGGATCGACGTGCGCAACGCTTGCGCGGCCTGCTGCTCGGCATCGAAGATCGCCTGGACCTGGCTCTTCTGCGAGTCAGTCAGGTTCAGGTAGGTTGCAAGGAAATCGAGCGACCGCTGCCCTCGTGGCTGCGGGTTCATACCTCCGGGGCCGCCCGGACCCTGCGCCAGAGCCAGTCCCGTCGCCATTGTCGCGATCGTTGCCAATCGCATCCATCGGTTCTTCATAAAAGTGGTGTTGCCTCCTGCATAGTTAAACGCCCCGCGTGCTGATTTGTTGTGCTTCAGCCCGGTAAAATCGGGGTAAAACTCCTTTACCTCCCCTTAACAACCGCTGAAGCTTTCCCCGACATTGAGCGTCAGAAAGGTCATGTTTTTCACGTCCCTCCACCACCATTACTCCGGCTATTTCGGCAGGCCGCCGCGCAAGAATGCCGCAAACTCGTTAAGCCAGCGTAAGCGCGTTTTTACGTCGATTTTACACGCCGATCAGGAACTCGGTGGGCGGACGCGGGGTTCTACTTAGCCTGATGACAGGCAAACGCACGTTGATCGCTCTACTGGGAGCCAGCATCGGGGCCATCGCCGCTCCTTGGTCGGGGCTGTTGGCGCTGTCAATGCCTTGGATTTGGGTGTTGGCGAGCTCGCTCGTGCGGAACTGGATACTTGCACCGCGACCGACGTAGCCTGAAAGGTGGAAAGAGCTATGCCGCTAACCGGCGTTTCAAACCGGGGCTTGCTAGTGATCACGGTGCTGGTGGCCGCACTATGGGGTTGCATTCTTGCCGAGCGCGCCATTGTACGCCAGGCGCGGCAAGCGACTGAGCTGCGTCTCCGGCTCCGCAGAGACTTTCATCCCGCCTCTGACAAATCCACGAAACCGCTTCCTTTTGCGGTTCCCCCTCGCCCGACCCACGCCGAGTCCCGTGACCATGATGTTAGGTCAACCCACGGCTGATCGATTGGGGTCAATCCTGGTGGCAATAAACGCGGCCGAGATGCACATCGCAGAGGCCACCAAAAAGGGCCAGTTCCAGCCCAGGTGGGTGGCCAGGTATCCGATGGCCACCGCCGAAATCGCCCCGCCGATGTTGCCGAGCGTGTTCATCACAGCAGAGACCGAGCCGCTGCAGTCGCCGCCGATATCCAGGCAGATGGCCCAGGAGACGGCGACCGTGAACTCGAGGCCGGCCAGGGCCAGGGTGAGGCAGAGCAGGCCGGTCGTGGCGTCGTCGGCCAGCACGCCCGGGATCAAAGCGATGCCGGCCACGGCGAAGCCCACCATCGAGACAAACAGCCGTCCCCGCCGCAGATCGCTCAGCCGGTGGGCCAGCTTGTCGGAGGCCCATCCGCCGAGCATGTTGGTTACCGTCGCCGCCAGCAACGGCGTGCTCGCCGCCAGCCCCATCTTGAGCTGGGTGAAATGCCGGGCCTCAACCAGATAGGTCGGCAGCCAGAACAGGTACATCCACAGCACCCAGCCGTAACAGAAATACATGGAGCTCAGGAACCACAGGTTGCGGCTGCGCAAAATGATCCCCCAAGGAACCCGCGGCACGCTCTTGGGCTTGGAAGAGAAGCCGCTGAGGCGCAGGATCTCCATCTCGCCCGGGTTCACGCCCGGGTGATCCTGCGGGTAGTCACGATAGTATAAATACCATCCCACCGCCCACAGAATGCCGGCGATCCCGAAGATATAGAACACCCAGTGCCAGCTCAGGCGGGCGATCAGGAAGACGACCAGGGGCGGCGTCACCGCGGCGCCGAAGCGCGAGCCGGCGTGCTGGAAGCCCTGGCCGAACGCCCGCCGGCTGATGGGCAGCCACCGCACCAGGGCGCGCGAGCTGGCCGGAAACGCGGCCGCCTCGCCCATGCCGAAGAACAGCCGCGCCGAGGCCAGCGAGATGGCGTTGAACGAAAAGCCGGTGGCGGCAGTGAACGCCGACCACCAGGCCATGGCGCCGGCCAGCACCAGGCGCGCCCCGTAGCGGTCGGCCATCCAGCCGCCCGGCACCTGGAACAGCGCGTAGGCCCAGTTGAACGCCGAACTCGACCACCCCATGGCGATCTTGCTCAAGTGAAAATCGGCCATGATCGAAGGCGCGGCGGTGCCCATGCACACCCGGTCCACGTACATGATGAACGAAGTCAGAAACGTCAGCAGCAGCACCCCATAGCGCACGCGGCTCGCGGGCATTGGCAGATTTAGGCGCGGCGCCGGTTATTCACCGGCCCGTTTCCTACAACCCCCTTTCAAACCGTGCGTGCGGTTTTCCCGCACCCGGCTTGCCGATGATCTTCTTGGTGTGGCTTGCGCCGGGTATCGCACCGTGCCTTGATGCGCTCCGGCGCTTACCCAGGCGGGACTTGCACCCGCTAGAAGAACGCGCCTTTCAGGACGCACCACGCCACCATTGTACGATTGGATCGACCCGCCTGATATCGCCTATGCTCTGGACGGCAGCCGGCCCCCTCCGGCTCGAAGGCTCAGCCGCCGCTTTTGATAAAATGAAATAGCATGCAGTTCCCCGCCGAGTTACGCATCCGGAATATGGCGGTCCGCCCGGCCACCGTGCTCGCGCCCATGGCCGGCGTCACCGACACCGTGTTCCGCCGCTTCATCCGCGGCCTGGGCGGGTGCGGGCTGCTGATGACCGAGTTCACCAGCTCCCATGGTGTCAGCGCCGCCCTGAACACCACCCGTCAGAACAAGACCTTGCGCTATCTCTACTTCGACCCCGACGAGCGGCCGATCACCGCGCAACTGTTCGGCTCGGAGCCCCAGGTGATGGCCGGCGCCGCCCGCGTGGTCGAGGACCTGGGCTTCGACGCCGTGGACCTGAACTTCGGCTGCCCGGTGAAGAAAGTCGTGCGTTGCAACGGCGGCTCCGGCCTGCTGCGCGACCTGCCGCTGGTCGAAAAGATCCTGCGCGCGGTGCGGGCCGCGGTCCGCATGCCTTTTACCATCAAGTTTCGCTCCGGCTGGAATGAGCAGGAGATCGTGGACGTGGATATGGCGCGCCTGGCGGAGGACTGCGGCGTGGAAGCCATCGCCCTCCACCCTCGCACGCGCGAGCAGGGCTTCGCCGGAAGCGCCGACTGGAGCCGTATTGCCGCGGTGAAGGCGGCGGTGAGGATCCCGGTCGTCGGCAACGGTGACATCGAGACCCCCGAGGACGCCGTCCTCATGGTCGCCCAAACCGGCTGCGACGCGGTGATGATCGGCCGCGCCGCCTCCTCGAACCCGTGGATCTTCCGCCAGATCGAGCAATATCTATCGACCGGCTCTTACGAGCAACCCGCGGAGACGGATCGCTACCAGATGATCCGCTCCTACTACCGCATGCTGCTCGACTCCGGCGGCCGCAACGACGTGGAGATCGCCGGCAAGATGAAGCAGTTCGCCAGCTACTTCACCCACGGTGTGCGCAACGGCGCACGCCTGCGGGCCGACATCTATCACGCCCACACGCCGGCCCAGATCTACGACTGCGTGGAGAGCTTTTTCACTCCCGTCGCCGCCAGCGTCGCATGAAAGCGGTCACCCTGATCACCGATGGCTCCTGCATCGGCAATCCCGGCCCCGGGGGCTGGGCCTGCATCCTGCGCCACAATCAGCACCGGAAGGAGCTTTACGGCTCCGAGCCCCGCACCACCAACAACCGCATGGAGCTGACCGCCGTCATCCGCGGCCTCCGCGCCGTCAAAGAGCCGTGCGAGGTCACGGTGATCACTGATTCACAGTATGTGAAAAACGGTATCACCAATTGGATCAGCGGCTGGAAACGCAAAGGCTGGATCACCTCGGCCAAAACGCCGGTGCTCAACAAGGAGCTGTGGATGGAGCTTGACGCGCAAGTCGCCCGCCACCGGGTCCGCTGGGAGTGGGTCAAGGGGCACGCCGACCACGACGACAACAACCGCTGCGACGAGCTGGCGGCCCAGGCGGCCCGAAACCAGTCATGAAACGCCGCACCTTTCTCGCCACGCTGGCCGCAGCAGCCGCCGCGCCCGGCGAGCAAAGCGCCGACGTGGTCATCATCGGCGGGGGCGTGGGAGGGGTGGCCGCAGCCCTCGCTGCCGCCCGCAACGGGCGCA
>JACQDI010000665.1 GCA_016201195.1 Acidobacteriota bacterium
ACAGCCAGGCGGCGGCCTGCTGCTGGAGCCGGATGAAGTCCACTACAGCCAGGTTGTCCTCGTAACCGAACGGATACGGAGGATTCCACCAGTTCGAAGCGGCGAGGCCGGCGAGCAACACGGCCAGGGCGGCCCGCCGCGGCTTCGAACCCAGCGACTCCAGGGCTGCGGCGGTCGCGACATAAAACAACGCCAGGGCCGGGAGCAGGTAGCGCAGCAGGATTGCCCCTCCAATGACACTGTGGAACGCCAGGTAGGCGGCCGCGACGGCGGCCAACAGCCTCCACGGACGGCCCCGCAGCGCCCCGCGGCGCCAGGCAAGAATCACTACAACCGACGCCACCCAGTGAAAATTGGCCACGCCGAGCTGATAGCACCGTCGCAGCAGTACCAGCGGCGCCCGTGCCAGGTCCAGGGTGGCAGTCACGTTGTATCGCTCGAACTCGGCGTTCCCCAGCCAGTGACCGGTGGCCGATCGCAAGCAGAGCAGCCAGCAGCCCAAGGCGACGACCGGCATCAACAGCGGAATGACCCGCCTCGTCTCCCTTCGCACAAGGGCTGCCAGAACCAGCGGCACAAGCAGGCCCGTCTCCTTGGTCAGCACCAGCGCAGTCGCCGCCGCGCCGCAGAGCCACCAGCGATCGGTCAGGAACCAGTAAACGGCAAGCAGCGCCCACAACGCTGCGGGCAGGTCCAGGTGGGCGAGCATGCTTTGGGTCACAAACGGCGGCGAAACCGCGGCCAGGGCCGCCGCGGTCCACGCCGCCCGCTCGCCGGCCAGGCGGCGGGCCAGCAGGAAGACGGCGGTCATCGCTGCCGCCCCCACCGCCAGCATCGCTGTTCGGGTCACCGTACTACTGAACCCGAGCAGCTTCCACATCCCCGCCAGGTAGAGCATCAGCAGCGGCGGATGCACGTTAGCGGGCGTCGACCGGGGCACCAGCGCCCCCGATATTAGTACATCGTGCGCCGCGGGAATGAAGTATCCCAGCTCATCCCAGTGATAGGGAAGCGTCAGGAACCGGAAATGCGCGACAACAAGGAACGCGAAGCTCAGCGTGAAACACGCGAGCGGCGCTCGATCACTGGACCACACCCATGCCCGCCTTGGGATCCAGCTTGATTTCGCCAAACGTGCTCTCGTATTGCGCCATGTTCTGCTGCAACACGTTGAGCAGGGCCTTGGCCTGCTGGGGACTCAGGTAGATGCCTTGAAAAGTCTCGATGTTGACCATGTCCGGACTGGTCTGGCTCACCGTGCCGAATTCCAGATAAAAGTCCCACAGATTGACTCGCATCTGGACGCTGTTCGCATAGTGCTCGCGAAAGTCCGGCCGGCGGATCAGGTTCACCTTGACGGGTTGTGGTTGGGTCATGGGTCTATGCTGACGCACCTTCGTGGCGGCGTCAACCACCGGTCGCTGAATCAATTCCGCCCCCAGCTCTGGCGCATCGACCTCTCCAGGATTGCACGCCATCGCGTGCAAACAAGCGGCGCCAATCTGCATTGGGATGAGCAGCACATCGACGACCTGCACGCGGACGAGTTTGAAGTAATCGTTTACTGGCCGCTCCGGCCGTCACGAAATCCCGGATCTTCCAAATAGGAGCGAAAAGCCTCCAGTTCGTCTCTGGCGGCGGAGGGATTGCGAACCCACTCCTGCGTCCGGTCGAAGTCGGACTGAAGTCGGCGCTGAAGCTGTTCCAGCTCTCGGCTCGCTTGCGCTGCCACCTCGGCTGGGTTCTGCGGCCTGATCTCGAGCCATTTGTTGTCACCGATCAACAGGTCAATCTGGGTGGCGAGCGAGAGGTACAGATCGCCCAGCATTTCGTGAGGGCTCGCAAGTGGTGCTGGTGCCGGTTGTGGGGCCGCCATAATCCTTCTCATCTACTCCATCTATCGTCCATTATCCACGCGCCCGTCACACCCCAGCCCGGCTGAGCCCGCTAAGTTGTTGAAAGCGCCTCAAAAGATTTCATTTCACTGTGACTGAAGATTCTTGCGGACGGCGTCCAGCACGCCGTTGACAAACTGTACGGACTCCTCGCCCGAGAACCGCCGGGCCAGTTCCAGGGCTTCGTCGATCACCACCGGGGCAGGGGTCTGGCCTTCCAGCATCTCGAAGACGGCCAGCCGCAAGATGTTGCGGTCGACCGCCGACATGCGCTCCAGGCGCCAGTGCTCGGCGCGCGCCTGGATGAGCTGGTCGGCCTCGGGCGTGCGGCTCACCGCCCCGCACAGCAACTCGTTGGCGAACTCGTCGGCCACGGCCCGGGCGGGAAGCACGTCGCTGGCGAGGCCACCCCAGTAGCCGTCTATGACCTTCTCCGGCGTCTCCCCCGTCTGATCCCACAAGAACAGCATCTGCAGCGCGCGCTCGCGGGATTCATGGCGGGAGGCCATGCTACTTCCGCGCCCGGAGCTGCTTCATGAGGTCGGCCATCTCGATGGCGGTCAGGGCCGCTTCGAATCCTTTGTTCCCGCTTTTCGCCCCGGCCCGGTCAATCGCTTGCTCCAGCGTATGGCAGGTGAGGACGCCAAAGATGACGGGAACACCGGTCTCCATGGCCGCCTGGGCGATGCCTTTGGATGCTTCCTCGGCGACATAGTCGTAGTGCGTGGTTTCCCCGCGGATCACCGCCCCCAGGCAGATCACCGCGTCATCGCGCGCGCTGCGGGCCAGTTCCCGGGCCACCAGCGGAATCTCGCGCGAGCCGGGCACGTGCACCACCTCGATCGACTCGGGCGAACAGCCGGTGCGCGTGAGTCCGTCCACCGCCCCGGCCAGCAGCCGCTCGCTGATGAAACTGTTGAACCGGCTGACCACGATGGCGAACTTGAACCCGGCCGCGGTCAGCTTGCCTTCCATGTGATGCATTCGCTCGTCCATACCTATTTTACCGCCCCTGGAACGCGGCCTTGCGCTTTTCGAGAAACGCCCGCGTACCCTCGCGCATGTCTTCGGTAGTGCAACTGAGGCCGAACTGGGCTGCTTCGAACGCCAGGGCCTCGTCGAGCGGCATCTCCAGGCCCCGATGGACCGCCTCCAGGCACAGGGAAAGCGCCAGGGGTGCGTTGGCCAGCATCTTTGCTGCCCACTCTCGGGCCGCGCCCAGCAACCCGGCCTGCGCAGTGACCTGCTGGACCAATCCGATCCGGTATGCCTCCTGCGCAGTGATCGGCTCGCCCGT
>JACQDI010000095.1 GCA_016201195.1 Acidobacteriota bacterium
CCGGCGGCTGGACGCAGCGGTCGGGTACGTGATCGCCATGCAGGAGGCGGCGGGGCTGGATATTATCAGTGACGGCGAGTGGCGGCGGCTCAGCTACATCGGGGTGATTGCGGATATCTGCGACGGGTTCGAGGTGGGGTATCGGGGCGAGCAGCCCTGGACGCTGGTCACCGCGCCTATCGCCGTGAAGCGACCGGGCCTCGTGGCGCGCGAGGCAGTGTTTGTGCAGGAGCACAGCCGGGCGGAGGCGAAAGTCGCGCTGCCGTCGCCCTACCTGCTGGGGCAGCGGATGTGGGATCCGGAGCGCAGCACGGCGGCGTACCCGACGCGGGAAGCGTTCATGCGGGCGCTCGTGCCGGTGCTGCGGGAGGAACTGGAGGCGGTCCGGCGGGCCGGGCTGAAGCGCGTGCAGTTCGATGACCCGCACCTGTGTTTGTTTGTGGATGAGCGGGTGCGACGGGAATATCGGAATCCCCAAGCCGAGATGGACCTGTGCGTCGAGCTGCTCAACGAGATTGTGGACGGGTTTGACGATCTGTGGATCGCGATTCACCTGTGCCGCAGAAACAAGGCGCGGAGGGGATGGGTCGGCGAGGGGGGATACGAGCCGATCCTGGAACACTTGCGGCGGCTACGAGTGAACCAGTATATGCTGGAGTTCGCGATTCCGGTGGCCGGCGATTACGCGGTGCTCCGGGAGCTGCCGGAGACGGCGGCGATCGGGTTGGGGTGCGTGGATTGCCGCGGGGAGCATATCGACACGCCGGAGGAGATTGTGGCGCGGGTGGAGAAGGCGCTCCAGTTCGTAGCCCCCGAGCGGCTCACGCTGCATCCGGACTGCGGGTTTGCGCCGGGAAGCGCCGCCGAGATCCCCATCGACGAGGCGTATCGAAAGCTGTGCAACGAGGTCGAGGCGGCCCGGCGCCTGCGCGCGCGATTTTTGCAGGCTTGAACCGGCCCGTCTCCGAGCCGCGACCGTTAGGGAGCGGTTTCCTACGTGCGCGAGGACCGCTCCCTAACGGTCGCGGCTCGGAACATATAAGCAAACATCGACGAGATCACGCTTAACCGATTTGGTGATTTCTCGATTTCTTGATATTCTTGGGGGGAGATGCCGGAGGGGAGCGTGCGACTGTTGGCGGCCGGGTTTCTGATTGCCTCCGCGGCGATGGGCGCGCCTACCTTTAGCCAGGATGTAGCTCCGATCTTCTACCGGCATTGCGTGGGGTGCCATCGGCCCAACGCCATTGCGCCGATGTCCCTGCTCGACTACAAGTCAGCGCGGCCGTGGGCCAAGGCGATCCGCGAGGCTGTCCTGACGCGCAAGATGCCGCCGTGGTTCGCGGATCCGCGCGTGGGCCACTTCCGCAACGACGCGCGTTCGCGGATCCGCGCGTGGGCCACTTCCGCAACGACGCGCGCCTCTCGGCTCGCGAGATCGACACCATCACGGCCTGGGCGGATGAAGGAGCGAAAGAAGGAGACCCGCGCGACCTGCCGCCGGCGCCGGTCTTCGCCGAGGGGTGGAGGCTGGGCAAGCCGGACCTGGTGGTCGATATCGGCGAAGACTTCGTGGTGAAGCCGGGAAACGACAGCTACGAGCACTTCACCGTACCCACCAACTTCACCGAGGGGAAATGGATCCGGGCGGCCGAGATCCGGCCGGGCAACCGCCGCGTGGTTCATCATGTACACGTCAACCTGGTGCGGGACGAGAAGGAAGCGGGGCCGACGTCGATCGAGGCGATGAAGTCGCTGGGCACGTTTCTGCTGCGGGAAGGCAAGCTGACCCGTATCCGCGAGAACGCGCCGGTGGTCAACAACGCCTGCGCGGCGGGCGTCCCGAGCCTTCCGTACCTGAGCGGGTTCCAGGAAGGCGCGCTGGCCTCGTTTCTGCCGGGTCGCTCGCCCGATGTGTTCCCCGGCGGCTCGGCGAAGTGGATTCCGCCCGGCTCGAAGCTCGAATTCGTGATTCATTACGCGAAGACGGAAAGCGGGCCGCAGAGCGACCGGACGAGCGTCGGATTCTACCTGGCGCCCGGACCGCCCGAAAAGGTTCTGCGCCGCATGGACCTGCGGAACTTTTTCTTCCGCATCCCGCCCGGCGCCCCCGCCCACGAAGTGAAGCGCTGCTACACCTTCGAGAAGGACAAGCTGCTGCTCTCGATCACGCCGCACATGCACTACCGGGGCAAGGATGTGATCTATGAGCTGGTGCGGCCGGACGGCCGGCGCGAAACGCTGCTGTCGGTTCCCCGCTACCGGTTCGAGTGGCAGCTCGTGTATCGCTTCCAGGACCCGATCTACGTGGAGAAGGGCAGCCTGCTCACCGTTACCACGCATTACGACAATAGCCCGAACAACCCCGCCAACCCCGATCCGGCCAAGGCCATTCGCTGGGGAGACAAGAGCGAAGAAGAGATGATGACGAGCTGGATCGAATACCTGGACGCCTCACCGACCTCGCCCCAGCAGACCCCCACCGAATCCGCCCGCAAGTAAACCGGTTCAGCCCACTCCACGATCTACGATCCACAATCCACGGTCCCCCTGAGTGGTGTATGATGTTCGCCGATGCACACCCTCTGGCAGGACCTACGGTACGGCTGGCGAATGCTGGCGAAGAACCCCGGGTTCACGGCGGTAGCGGTGGCGGCGCTGGCGCTGGGGATCGGGGCCAACTCGGCGATCTTCACCGTGGTGAATGCCGTGCTGTTGCGGCCGCTGCGGTATAAGGCCCCCGAGCGGCTGATCTGGGTATGGCAGAAGCCGCCGTGGGGGGTGCGGAACCTGGCCTCCGGACCGGACTTCCTCGACTGGGGGGAGCAGAACCAGGTTTTCGAACACCTTGCCGCGGCTCACGGCCAGATTTTCAACATCACCGGGATAGAGAAGCCGGAGCGGGTTTTGGGGGCAGGGGTGTCGGCCAGCTTTTTCCCGCTGCTGGGGGTGGAGCCGCTGCTGGGGCGGGCGTTCACAACGCAAGAAGACCGGCCGGGCGGCGAGCGCGTGGTCCTGCTGAGCTACGGGCTGTGGCAGCGCGCTTTCGGCGGGGACGCAACGCTCGTGGGCAAGACGCTGGCGCTCAACTCGCAAAGCCATACGGTGATCGGGATCCTGCCGCCCGACTTCGAGTTCCTGACGCGGGAGTTCGAGGTGTGGACGCCGCTGGCGCTGAATCTGGACGCCTCCATTCGCGGGACGCACTACCTGCGGGTGGTGGGACGCCTGAAGGGGGGAATCCCGTTGAAGCAAGCGCAGGCGGCGATGGAGACTGTCGCCCGGCGACTGGAGGCGCAGTATCCGGCGACCAACAAGGGGTGGGGGGTGACGCTGGAGCCGCTGCAGGAGCGCTTCGTGGGGGAAGCGCGGCCGGCGCTGCTGGTGCTCTTGGGGGCGGTAGTGTTTGTGCTGCTGATCGCCTGCGCCAACGTGGCCAACCTGCTCTTGGCGCGGGCCACAGAACGGCAGAAGGAGATCGCCATCCGGCGGGCCCTGGGGGCCGGGCGGGGCCGGTTGCTGCGGCAGTTGCTGACCGAGAGCGTGCTGTTGGCCCTGCTGGGGGCCGGCGCCGGGCTGGCGCTGGGGGCAATGGGCGTGCCGGTGCTGGTCGCCATCAGCGCAGGGGCGCTCCCGCGGGCGCAGGAGATCAGCATCGACTGGCGGGTATTCGCGTTTACGCTGCTGGTGGCGGTGGCCA
>JACQDI010000642.1 GCA_016201195.1 Acidobacteriota bacterium
ATGAGCGCATATAATGGAAACAAATGAGAACGCATGCGACGGAGAGCAGCGCTCCTATAGCGCCGCCGGACCGGGGCAGTTCGACCGCATCCGGGCCATCGCTGCCCAGCTTCCGCAAGGATTCCCAAAGGTTTTCTTGGCGCCTTTGCAGTCCTGGCGTCTTGGCGTGAGGATCTCTTACGTCGGCATGCGCTTGGCCGTCATCTCGAAATCCCGGTCGCCGAACTGGACTTGGAACTGGATCGTATCGCCCGAGATCTTGCCCTTGTAGACAACCTTCACTTCCTCGCCGCCGATGTTGCGCATGGCCCAAAAGGAAATCTCGTCCCCGCTGACCTTGCCATCGGAAATTTGCGCCGGGCCGCCTTGGCTGCCGGTGACCATGCCGGTCAGCTTGCCGCCTGCGACCTTGAAGTCAAACGTGTTGACCCGCGTTTGTCCGCCTGCATCAAACTCAGCCTTCCACTTGCCGGTGACGTCCGCCGCCGCCGCAGTCCACGCCAACAGGGCCAGCAGGCCCGTTACTGTCGCGATTCTCATTTGCCCCACCTCCCTCGGCAAGAACATAGCAGAAGTGAAGACCCAATGGCGAGTGGTATGATGACAGTTTATGACCTCCCGACAACCGGCGGCGCCTGTCGGGGTCGACAAGGTGGCGGCGCTCGAGCAGGCGCTGTCGGCGGTGATCCGTGGCAAGCCGGAGGCCATCCGGCTGGCGGTGGTTTGCCTGCTCGCCCGGGGGCACCTGCTCATCGAGGACGTGCCCGGCGTGGGAAAAACCACGCTGGGCCACACGCTGGCCCGCAGCCTGCGCTGCGGGTTCCATCGCATCCAGTTCACCAGCGACATGCTCCCCAGCGACGTGCTCGGCGTCACCGTGTATAACGCCCGCACCGAGGAGTTCGAGTTCAAGCCGGGACCGGTGTTCACCAACATCCTGCTCGCCGACGAAATCAACCGCACCACGCCCAAGACGCAATCGGCGCTGCTCGAGGCGATGAACGAGCAGCAGATCACCGTGGAGGGACGCACCTACCCGCTGCCGCAGCCGTTCATGGTCATCGCCACGCAGAATCCGCTCGAGCACTACGGCACCTACCCGCTGCCCGAATCGCAGCTCGACCGCTTTCTGCTGCGGATGGAGATGGGCTACCCCGACGCGGCGAGCGAAAGGGAGATCCTCTGCTCGGATGGGGACCGGCCGGGGCCGGACCAGGTGAGGCCGGTGGCCACGGCCGCCGAGATCAGCGAGCTGCAGGAAAGGGCCCGGCAGGTCCGGGTGGACGATTCACTCACAGAGTACATGATGGCCATCGTCGAGAAAACCAGATCCAACCAATACCTTTCCCTGGGCGTGAGCCCGCGAGGGTCGCTCGCCTTGCGGCACGCGGCCCAGGCGATGGCGCTGGTCGAAGGCCGCGAATTTTGCCTGCCCGACGATTTCAAGCGCCTGGCCGTCCCGGTGTTCGCCCACCGCGTCGTGGTTCAGACGCGCTACGGCTCGGCGCCCCGCCGGACCGAGCAGGCCCAGCAGATCCTCCAGGATATTCTCAGCAGCGTGGAAGTCCCCTTGTGACCCAATGAAAACCGCCATCATCGGCTTGCCGCAAGTCGGCAAGACCTCCTTGTTCACCATTCTAACCGGGGTCTCGACGCAGGCTCGCCTCGGCTCGACGGCTGTCCACGTGGGCGTGGCCAAGGTGCCGGACCGCCGCCTGGAGGAGCTGGCCCGGATCTTCGAGCCGCCCAAGGTCACCCACGCGACGGTCGAATACGTGGATATGCCGGCCGTGAGCAAGGAATCGCTGCGCGAGCCCAACTACCTCGCCTCGCTGCGCGTGGCCGACGCTTTCGCCCACGTCCTGCGCCTGTTCCAGGACAACACCATCCCTCACGTCGAGGGATCACTCGACCCGGCCCGCGACTGGCGCAACGTCGAGCTGGAGCTGATCCTGAGCGACCTGGTGGTGATCGAGAAACGCCTCGAGCGCATCGACAAGGACCGCAAGAAGATCAAGAGTGCTGACCTCGACCACGAGCACGCGTTGCTCGTGAAATGCAAGGAGACACTCGAGGCCGAGCGCCCCCTGCGCGACCTCGAGCTGGACGCCGAATCCTCGAAGCGGCTTCGCGGCTTCCAGTTTCTTTCCGAGAAGCCGATGCTGCTGGTGCTGAACCTGGGCGAGGCCCAGGCCCCCAAGCTGCACGAGATCGAGGATGGCTACCGTCACGACCTGATCGCCGGACGCCGCAATTTGGCGGTGAGCGCGGTGTGTGGGAAGGTGGAGGCCGAAATCGCCGAGCTTTCCTCCGAGGAAGCGCGCGAGTACCTGGCGAGCTACGGTCTGGCCGAGTCGGGCCTGGAGCGCCTGGTCGAGGCCTCCTACTCGCTGCTGGGACTGATGTCGTTCCTGACCGTCGGAGAGACCGAGGCCCGCGCCTGGACCCTCCCCAAGAACTCCCCCGCCCTCCAGGCCGCCGGCGCCATCCACAGCGACTTCGAGAAGAAATTCATCCGCGCCGAGGTCATCAACTGGAAGGAGCTGGTCGATCTGGGCGGCTACGCCGGCGCGCGCGAAAAAGGTCGCCTGCGGCTGGAAGGCAAGGACTACATCGTCCAGGACGGGGACGTGCTGGTCATCAGACATGGGTAAAAACCACCCTTCACCACCAATACACCAAGACACAAAGAAAAGCATTCTTGGTGCCTTGGTGTCTTGGTGGTGAAGGGCAGCTCATTATGCTTCCCCTGTTGCTGGGTCTGACCGCCGCGCTGGCCGAAGTCTTCGGCGGCTTCATCATCGTCCGCCAGAACTGGGAGCGAAGATATCTACAGTACTTTATCGCCCTCGGCGCCGGTTTCCTGCTGGGGGCGGTGTTTCTGGAGATGATCCCCGAGGCGCTGCGGCTGGTGGGATCGCGGACCCTCTACTTCGTCCTGGGGGGATACCTCATC
>JACQDI010000706.1 GCA_016201195.1 Acidobacteriota bacterium
CTGTGGCCGCTGATGAGCTGGATGGCCGCGTCGGGCAAGCCCTGGGCCGTGAGCCACGTGAGCATCTGGTGCCGGAACAGGTGCGGGTGGACGTGCTCGGCGATGCCGGCCTTCTCCGCGTACTCCTGTACGATCTGCTGGACGCGGCGAGTGCTGTAGGGCCGGCGGTGACGGGACTCGAACAGGTACTCGTTGTCGGGGTTCGCGGCCAGGTACGCCTTGAGGGCCAGCCGGAAGCTCTCGGGAACAGTATGTACCGGTCCTTGTCGCCCTTGCCCCGCTCGATGAAAACCTTGCCGGCGTCCAGGTCCACGGCGTCCACGCGGATGCTCGCCAGCTCTGAAACGCGTACGGCGGTGTAGAACAGCAGCCGGAGCATGATCTGGTGCTGGAGGGTGCCGCCCTGGTCAACGGACGGTTGGCCGGATGCCAGACGAGGGCCCAGGAACACCCGACCTCCGACCAACCGGACCGCCAAAATCCACTAACTGATCTGGCCGAAAACGTGCTCCTCGCTCTGGGGCTGGAGGTTGTATGTTTCCCAAGCTGCGCCTGATCCGGGAAATCGCCGACAAGCCCGGTGCTGCTGATGCCGGGCTCGGCAAATCACCCCAGGCGGTAAGGATGGAGGTCGATGAAAACGGCAATATTGTCGGACTTCACTAGTTCCAGGATCACCGTTCTCATGACCCTCGCGGCCCTTTCCATGCAACCGGCCCACGCCTCTCTGATGCCCCAGCCCGCGCGCCTGTCGCCCGGTGAGGGCAAGCTGGCGATCAACCAGTCGTTCCGCGTGGCCCTCTCCGGCTACCAGGAACCCAGGATCCACGCTGCGACCCAACGGCTTCTCGACCGCCTCGCCCGGCAAACCGGCATGCCGCTCGTCACCGAACTGGAGCGGGACCCCGGCCGGGCGACCCTGGTCCTCCACTGCGACCGCGCCGGCGAGCCCGTGCAGTCGCCTGCCGAAGACGAATCCTACCGGCTGAAAGTGACCGCCACGGGAGCGCGTCTCGACGCCCCCACCCCGGTCGGCCTGCTGCGCGGCATCGAGACCTTTCTTCAGCTTGTCGAGGTCGATCGCGACGGCTTCACCGCCTCCGCCGTCGAGATCCAGGACCAGCCCCGCTTCCCCTGGCGCGGCCTGCTGCTCGATGTCGCCCGCCACTGGATGCCGCTGCCCGTGCTGAAGCGCAACCTGGATGCCATGGCGGCGGTGAAACTGAACGTCCTGCACCTGCATCTCTCCGACGATCAAGGCTTTCGCATCGAGAGTGTCAAGTTTCCGAAGCTGCATCAGAGGGGCTCCGACGGGAGCTACTTCACGCAGCAGCAGATTCGCGAGCTGATCGCCTACGCCCGCGACCGCGGCATCCGCGTCGTGCCCGAATTCGATATGCCCGGCCACGCCACGAGCTGGCTCGTGGGGTATCCCGAGCTGGCCAGCCTTCCCGGGCCTTACCAAATCGAACGCGCGTGGGGCATCTTCGACGCTTGCCTGGATCCCACCCGAGAGGAGGTGTTTGAATTCCTCGACGTTTTCATTGGCGAAATGGCGGCGCTGTTTCCCGACGGCTACTTCCACACCGGCGGCGACGAAGTGAGCGGCAAGTGGTGGGAGACCGACACCCGCATCGAAGTTTTTCGGCGCGAGCGCACACTGGGCGGCCACCAGGACCTCCAGGCCTACTTCACTCGCCGCGTACAGGCCATTGTCAGCAAGCACGGCAAGACCATGGTCGGCTGGGACGAGGTCCTTCGCCCCGACCTGCCGAAGGACATCGTGGTGCAGTCCTGGCGCGGCCAGAAGTCCCTCGTCGAAGCCGTCCGGCAGGGATACCCCAGTATCCTGTCACACGGATATTACTTAGACCATATCCGGCCGGCCGCTTTCCATTATCGGGTCGATCCCCTGGAAAACGAGGCGGCCGCCCTCACCGCCGGGCAGAAGAGCCGCATCCTGGGCGCGGAGGCCTGCATGTGGGCGGAGTATGTAACGGCGGAAAACGTGGACTCGCGCATCTGGCCCCGCGCCGCCGCCATCGCCGAGCGCCTGTGGTCGCCGCAGGAAGTACGGGATGTCGGGTCCATGTATCGCCGCCTTGCCGCGGTGAGCCGGCGCCTGGAATGGCTCGGCCTGACCCACCGTTCGAGCTACTCGCTGCTGTTGCAGCGCTTGGCCGGCGACTCCCCCGTGGGCCCGTTGCAGGTCCTGGCCGACATCCTGGAGCCGCTCAACCTCGGCGGGCGGGCCAAGGCCCGGCACTACACCAGCGAAACGCCGCTCAACCGCCTGGTGGACGCGGTCCGCCCCGAAAGCGACACAGCTCGAGAGTTTGCCGAGTCGGTGGACCGGCTGCTGGCCGCTCCGGCCGAGTCGAACGCGCGAGACCGGATCAGGCCGCGCCTGGAGCTATGGCGCGACAATCACCTGCGGCTTTCTCCGACCTTGCGGCGATCTTTCCTGCTCCAGGAGGTTACGCCGCTTTCCGAGGATCTCTCCGCCATCAGTGCGGCCGGCCTCGAGGCTCTGAATCACCTCGCTAGCGGCCAAAGGCTTTCCCCGGCCTGGCTGGAGGGCCGGAAGGATCTTCTCAAGCGAGCCGCCCAGCCGCGGGCCGAATTGCAGATTCAGGTCGTTGCGCCCATCCGAAAGCTGATCGAAGCGGCGACCAGGAAATTCTAGTGTGGTGTCCCGCCTTAGACTTGACAACCGCTCCCTCACGGTCGCGGCTCAGAATCAACGCTTCCGAGCCGCGCGCGTCAGCAAGCGGTATGCGGGACGGCACACTAGCTTCATTCATCTCGCACCAACCTGAAAACTTCTCGGACGATGACCTCCTGGCCCGTCGGAAGGACGGCTGCCGGGTGTGTTGCATTCAGGTCAAGGCGTGCCATCCCGATCGCTTGGCATCATTTCTCTCACAAGCTTCACAAGCTCGACACGGTTGACTCGTCCACGGGCGCGGAGTAATCTAGCGCAGAAGGGGTCCCTTGATGATCGGAAAGACGCTCTCCCACTACCGTGTGTTGGAAAAAATCGGCGCAGGTGGGATGGGGGAGGTCTATCGCGCCTGGGATGAGCACCTGGCGCGCGATGTGGCCATCAAGGTCCTGCGGGCGGGGACCCTGGCTGACGAAGCCGCCCGCCGGCGCTTTCGCACCGAGGCCCAGGCGCTCTCTAAGCTGAACCATCCCAGCATCGAGACCGTACATGACTTTGACACCCAGGAGGGGGTGGACTTTCTGGTGATGGAGTTTGTTCCCGGGGTGAGCCTGGACGAGAGGCTGGCAGCGGAATCGTTGCCTCAAAAAGAGATCACACGCCTGGGGACGCAACTGGCCGAAGCGCTCGCAGCAGCGCATGAGCAAGGGGTAGTGCATCGGGACCTCAAGCCGGGCAACCTGCGGGTGACGCCGGATGGCCGGCTAAAAGTACTCGATTTCGGCTTGGCAAAGCTGCTGCAGCCAGAGACCCAGATGGCGCCGACAAAGAGCGTCACCGAGACGCGGGCAATGGCAGGAACGTTGCCCTACATGCCACCGGAGCAGTTGCGGGCCGAGAAGGTGGACGCGCGCAGCGACATCTGGGCGGCCGGAGCCGTGCTGTATGAGATGGCCAGCGGACAGCGGCCGTTCCGTGAAGAGGTGGCCGTCCGGCTGGTGGACGCCATCCTCCACCAAGCGCCCATACCACCTCGCACGGTGAACGGGCGCATCTCGCCGGAACTGGAACGAATCATCCTGAAGTGCCTGGAGAAGGATCCCGAGAACCGCTACCAGTCGGCCAAGGAACTGGGCGTGGACCTGCGGCGGCTGGGTATGCCCACGACCGCCACAGCAATCCCAAGTAGACCACCACGAGCTCGGCGATGGTCCCTGGCGGTCCTCGGCGCTTTGGCAGCGCTCTTGGCCGTGCTCGTTGGGCTGAACGTGGGTGAGTTCCGAGACGGCGTTTGGTCCCGGGTCTCAGGCCGGGCGAAGCCGGCCCGCATTGAATCCCTGGCGGTTCTGCCGCTGGAGAATCTCGCCCGGGACCCCAGCCAGGACTACTTCGCCGACGGAATGACTGAGGC
>JACQDI010000696.1 GCA_016201195.1 Acidobacteriota bacterium
ACGGTCCAAGGGCAGCGCGACCGCGACCGTGAAGCTCTACGCCGGCATGCGCCTGCCCGAGGGCAACTCCCCGCCGGAAAGCACCGTGTCCCGGGAAATCTCTTTCCCGGTTGACGTAGTCGGCTGGGGCACGCTTCGCGTCAAGACCGATCAACCCGCGCGTGTCTATGTGGTAGGCTCTGACGGGCTCTCGTACGCGCCCGCCGGCGCCCTGGCCCGCATCACCTGGTCCGCCGGCGACTACTTTTACTACACACGCGGCGAGGACGAGATCTGGCTGCCGGAGGGCCGCGCCTCGATCGAGGCGGTGCGCGGCTTCGAGTACGCCCCGGCCACCGCCACCGCAGAAATCGCCGAGGGCCGCCACTCGGACGCCCGCCTCGTGCTCGAGCGCCGCGAGAACCTCCCCTTTGACGGCTGGTACTCCGGCGACGTCCACATTCACGCCAACTACAATAACCACGAGTTCATCACCCCCGAGGACGTCCGCGACCAGATCCAGGCCGAGGACCTCAACGTCGCCAACATGATGGTGGCCAACTCGAGCGGCCCCCATATCCACGACGAGCAGTATTTCGAGGGCCGTCCCAATAAGGTGAGCACGCCGCAGCACATCGTTTACTGGGTCGAAGAAATGCGCAATGCGGGCCTCTACGGCCACATGTGCCTGATCGGCCTGAAGTCGCTCGTGAAGCCGCAGCACACCGGTTTCGCCAACAGCGCCTGGCCCTGGGACTATCCGCCCAACCACGTGCAGGCCGTGGAGGCCAACCGGCAGGGCGGGGCAGCCACCTACCCGCATCCCGGATACAACTTCACCGCCGACCCCCAGACCATGAGCGCCCGCGAGCTGCCTGTCGACCTCGCCCTCGGATCGATCAACGCGATGGATGTGCTCTCGAACGCCAACGAGGACGCCTCCACGCCCATGTGGTATCGCCTGCTCAACACCGGCCTGAAGTGCGCCATCTCGGCCGGCACCGACAGCTTCACCAACCGCCGCCACCACTGGCTTCCCGGCGCCGAGCGCGTCTATGTCTACGTGCCGGGGCAGTTCGACTACCAGAGCTGGGTCGACAACTACAAAGCCGGGCGCAGCTTCGCCACCAATGGCCCTATCGTGCGCTTCACTGTCGAGGGAAAGGGACCGGGCGACGAGGTCCGTCTTTCCGCGCCCGGCTCGGTCACCGCGAATGCCAGCGTCACATCCTACCTCCCGTTCGATACGCTGGAGCTGGTCGCCAACGGCAAAGTGGTTGCCACCGCCAAGCCCGACAGCAGCGGCCGCGCGGCCCGCCTGCGGCACTCCTACAAACTCGAGCGCAGCGCGTGGCTTGCGGCCCGCGTCCGCGGCCCATACCACCGGCTCGTCACCAACGACCGTTTCCTTTATGCCCATACGAGTCCGGTCTACTGCCTGGTGGGTCAGGAAAAGATCGGCAACCGCGAAGACGCACAGTTTTTCGTCGCCTGGATCGACAAGTTGATCGCTATGGCCGAGCAGCGCGGCCGCTACGCCAACGAGCAGCAGAAACGCGAGGTGGTGGACCTATTCCGCAAGGGACGTAAATACTACGAAGGGGTCTCGGGCCGGTGATGGCGGCGCGCGGAGACACTACGGCGTGGGGAATAGGGGTGGAGGAGAAATTCTCCGAAGCCGGCCGTTCGAGGATTTCTCCTCGAACAGCCGGGGTGTGCAAGGTCTGATTCGGCGCGCCGGCGGAGAGAGGTTATCGAAACCCGGTCTCACGGGGCCGGGCCTCACCG
The DNA here is from genome assembly GCA_016201195.1 of Acidobacteriota bacterium. GTDB lineage: Bacteria > Acidobacteriota > Terriglobia > Bryobacterales > JACQDG01 > JACQDI01. Next base: position 1,768 of record JACQDI010000696.1, read on the forward strand.
GCGGTGCAGTCCGTACAACCTTACAACCGTCCATCGATGGACGCTGAGTCCCGCTCCCCCCTCTAACTACCGCCATCTGCTCCATGGCGTAATCCGAAGGAGCGGCAAGCCCCGTCTTCCAACGGGGCACAGTCACCAAACTACGGAGTGCGTTGGCCAACGCTCTAATTCCATCATAAGGGCGAGGTGTATGGGCTGATTATACTTGCTGTCTGCCCTACGGCAACTCGGCCATCCAGATGTTGCCGGTGGTTTCGGCCATGCTGAAAATGATCTTGTCACGCACCGCGGCCATGCCGATCATCCCCACCTCGGGATAAGACAGCAGCGACCGCCGCGCCTGGTGGAAGTGGTAGAGGGCCTGCGCGGCCCCGGCGGGGTGTTTCGTCAACGGATCAAGCGCCTGCGCCCAGAAGCAGCGGAAGCCATCTCGCTCCGAAAGGAAATACAGCGTGTTGACATCCGGCGACCACGCCGCGTTGCGATCGAGACCCGAGCCGTCGGTGATGGCGATCCAGTCCTTTTCCTCCACCGTCCGGTCCCCTCGCAGCGGGGCGACGAAGATCTGCCTTTGCAACGGGCCCACTACGGTTTGAAACACCACCCACCGCCCGTCCGGTGAAAAGCGCGAGGCGGTGACACTATACTTGGCGTGCCGCAACAGCACGATCTCCTCGCCTGAATCCACCTTGCGCATTACCACCGCCGGCCCCTTTCGGTAGAGAAGCCTGGTCCCGTCCGGGGACCAATGCTGGAAGGGGCCCGGCGCGTCTTCCATTACCTTGCGGGCGCCAGCCCCGCGCGTGGAAGCGATGTAAATGGGCGTCTTCGATCCCTCGAAGGCCGCGTACGCCATGCGGGACCCATCCGGGCTCAGAATCGGCCCGGTCTCATTGAAGGGGGTCGAGGTCAGCGCCGTCTCCGCCCCAGTGTCGAGATCCTTGATCCAGACATCGCCGTTCCCCGACCGGTTGGAGATAAAGGCCACCTGCTTGCCGTCAGCCGAAGGGGAAGGATACGTGTCCGCCGCGATATTGGCCGTCAGCCGCTGCGGTTCCCCGGCCACTTTGCCGTCCTTCAGCGCCAGGCTCCACAGGTCGGCGTTGCTCGACTGGCTGGCGAACACCGCCCGCACGCGCCCTTTTGCGTCGGCGACCGCCGACGGCTGCACGTCGACCCCCGTCCCCGCGGTCAGCCGCTCCGGCGCTCCCGCCACCTGCCGGCTCCGCGCGATAGGAATCCGCCACAGGCCCGCGTTGTCGTCCCGCCCGGCGGAGAAGTAGAGGTGGTCGCCGGCCCAGTCCCCCGGGTCCCTTCCCAGCGGCTCGATCTTCTTCCCGCGAAGGAACTGGTAGGCGCCGGTTCGCACTGCTGCTCCCCCCTCCAGCGGCGTCACCCACCATTCAAAGATGTCGTCCTGCAGAGCTTTGGGAGAATCCTGCACTCCCAGGAAGATCAGGTGCTTCCCATCACTTGACCACAGCGGGAAGCTGGCCGAGTAAAACTCCGGCCGCACCTCGCGCGGCTGTCCTCCGGTCGCCGGCGTCACGTACATCCGCCGCCGTCCAAAAAGGCTCTGGTCCCCGACCCAGTAGGCGATCCAGTTGCCGTCCGGCGAGAACCGCGGGTTACGCCCCTGCTCGGCGATGCGCTGCTCCATACCCCCGAGCGCGGGAACAACGTAAATGCCGCCGCCTTCGCGCTCGGACCGGAACGCGATCTTGGTCCCGTCGGCAGAAAACGCCGGCTGGGTGTCGTCGGCCTCGTGGCGCGTCAGCCGCAGCGGCGCTCCGCCGCCGATCTGCTGCATCCAGATGTCGAGGTTGCCTTCGCCGCCTCGGTCCGATGCGTACGCCAGCAGCTTCCCGTCCCGCGACAGCGCCGGGTACGTTGCGAGGCCCGCGTCGGAGGTCAGCCGCGTCAGCACCGGCGCCGAAACCGGCTCTCTCGACCGGCTGAGCCACCAGGTTACGCCGGCCGTGGCTGCCACCAGTAGACACACCCCACCAAACAGCAGACGCGGAGACGCCCAGACGCGGGGACGCGGAGAGGCTGGCAGCGCCAGCCGGCCGGATTTGGAGTCCTCCTGGAGCTGTTCGAGCGCGATCTTCACGTCGTCCATGTGCTGCATGCGCCGAGCCGGGTCCTTGCGCAGGCACAGCGCCAAAACCCGCTCCAGCTCCCCTGGCACGCCCTCCAGCGGCGGCGGCTCCTGGTGCAGCACCGCAGAAAGCGTGGACATCTTTGTCTCGCCCACGAACGCCTTCCGGCCCGACACCATCTCGTACAGCACGGAGCCGAACGAAAAAATGTCCGACCGCGCGTCGACCTTCTTGCCCTCCGCCTGCTCCGGCGACATGTAGGCCACCGTCCCCACGATGACGCCCTCTTCCGTGCGGCCCGCGATGGTCTGCGTCGCCCCCGCTTCTTGCTCTTGCGGCTGCTCGGCCAGCTTCGCCAACCCGAAGTCCACCACCTTCACCACGCCCTCGTCGCTCACCATGATGTTGGCCGGCTTCAGGTCCCGGTGCACCAGCCCCGCCGCGTGCGCCTTGGCCAGCGCGTCGGCAGCTTGCACGGCGTAGCGCAGGGCTTCGGCCATTCCCAGGCCGCGGCGCCCGATCAGTTGCTCGAGCGCCTGCCCCTTCACGTACTCCATCACGATGAAGTCGGTGCCGTCCTCGTTGCTGATGTCGTGGATGGTGATGATGTTGGGATGGTTCAGCGCCGAGGCAGTCTTGGCTTCCTGCACGAACCGCCGCTTGCGGTCGGCGTCCGCCGTGGCCTCCGCCCGCAGGACCTTGATCGCCACCGGCCGATCGAGGTGCGTGTCGGTGGCTCTGTACACCACGCCCATGCCGCCCTCGCCGAGCTTGGCTTCGATCCGGTAATGGCCCAGCGTCTGGCCGATCATGGCGGCAACCCCATGCGGCGCATGAGGTCCTTGAACCTCGGGTCTGACCGCAGCGGATCGAGCCGGGGGTCTGGGAGAAACCAGGCGTGCATGGATCGCTCCGCGTAGGCCTTCTCAAACCACTCGAACGCACGGTCCCTCTCGCCGAGGCCGCCATAGATTACCGCCGCGTACTCGGGCGGGACATATCGGCGCCGGGAGAGACCCTGTAGCTCATCGAGCAGTTTCTGCGCCTCAGCGCGGGCGCCGGAAATGGCGTAAGCGTGGCCCAAATACGTCAGCTCCATTACGCTTCGCCGCGATAGTGTGAGGCTCTGCTGGAGCTCAGCGACAGCCTCCCTGTGACGTCCCGTTTGCAGGTAGACCGACCCGAGACAATTGTGCCCCCACGCGTAGGTCGGTTCCATTTCAATTACCTTGCGGCATTCCTCCTCCGCCCGGTCATACTGGTGGGCAACGTAGTAGAACCATCCCACATTTGCGTTGATGACGGGGGAAAGCGGCTCCGCCTCACGGGCCCGCAGCGCCTCGACAACGGCTTCCTGCGGCCGGCCTACGGCGGCCAGATGAACGGCATAGGTCTGATGGGCGGTGCCCCAATTGGGATTCAACTCTATCGCTCGCTGGTACATTCGCTCCGCGCCGGCCCAGTCCCACTCGTACTCCGTCTTCACGCGAGCGAGCGTGGCCAGGGCTTCGGCGAGGCTATCGTCCAGCTCCAACGCCTTCGCAGCCGCCGCCTTGGCGAGCGGGTACGTGGCGCCGCGCGGCAGGACGCCCCAGGCCGCCAACATGTTATAGGAGTCGGCCAATCCGGCCCATGCCAGAGCGTAGCTGGGGTCCTTTTCGGTCGCCCGTTGGAAGTACTCCATGCTTTTTTTTAGATTTTCTTCCGACCTCCGGTCCCAGGCGTAACGGCCTTTCAGGTAAAGCTGGTGAGCCTCGGCATTCCCGGTGGAGCGCTTGCCCAGTCGCTTTTGCTCTTCGCCTGTCAGTTTCCACCGCAGCTTGTCGGAAATTTCTCTCGAGATCTCTTCCTCAATCGTCAGGATGTCGCCAACTTTCCGGTTGTACTGATCCCGCCAAAGAAGCGTTCCATCGCTGGTGTCCACCAGCTCGGCGGTGATCGCCAGCGAGCCGCCGCGCTCGACCAGCCTGCCCTTCAGCACCGCGCGCACCCCCAGCTCCCGGCCGATCACCTGGACGTCTTTGTCCTGCCCCTTGTACCGGAACACCGTGTCCCGCGACTTGACCTTCAGGCGAGGCACCCGCGAGAGGCCGGTGATGAGGCTCTCGCTGATCCCCTCGCTCAAATACTCGGCATTGGGATCGCCTCCCGCGTTGACGAAGGGCAGCACGGCCAGGGAGTCGATGGGCCTGCTGCGCCAGAGGCTGATCCACCACACCGAGACAAGCAGGACAAGCAGCGCTGCGGCCACCAGGAAGCCGCGACGCGGAAGCGCCACCGGAGCCCAGCGGCGCGGCGCGAACCCTTCTGTCAAATCTTCCAGCGCCAGCTTTACGTCGGCCATGTGCTGGGCGCGCCGCGCCGCCTCCTTACATAGGCAGCGGAGAACAAGCCTTTCCAGCTCCGGCGAAACGCCCTCTACGGGACTCGGTTCGTGGTGCAGAACCGCCGCCAGGATGGAGAGTTTCGTCTGCCCCTGAAAAGCCCGGCGCCCCGTCACCATCTCGTACAGCAGGGCGCCGAAGGAAAAGATGTCAGACCGGGCGTCCACTTTCAGCCCCTGGGCCTGCTCCGGCGACATGTAGGCCACGGTCCCGACGATGGTCCCTTCCTCGGTCCGAGCTCCCATCGTCTGAGTCGTGCCGAATTCATCGCTTTCGCCCGGCTCAGTCAGCTTCGCCAGGCCGAAGTCCAGCAGCTTCACGAGGCCTTCCGCCGTCACCATGATGTTCTGTGGCTTCAGATCGCGATGCACGATGCCGGCGGCATGAGCTTTGGCCAGCGCATCAGCGGTCTGGACGGCATACTTCAGCGCTGCCTCCAGCTTCATTCCTTTAGGACCGACCAGGTGATCGAGCGTTAGCCCGGCCACGTACTCCATGGCGATGTAGTCCACGCCGTCGGCGGAATCGATGTCGTAGATGGTGATGATATTCGGATGGTTCAGCGCCGATGCCGCCTTGGCCTCCTGCACGAAGCGCCTCTTGCGTTCCGGATTGGCCACCGCTTCGGCGGCCAGCACCTTGATGGCGACGGGCCGATCGAGGTGGGTGTCCAGGGCGCGGTAGACGACCCCCATGCCGCCTTCCCCCAGCTTGGCTTCGATCCGGTAGTGGCCCAGCGTTCGGCCGATCATGCGAATTGATTCTATCAGGACTTCCGACTACTGCCCCAGCTCGTGGCAGAGGTTACACACGATCGACGCCCCGCGGCTTTTGTGGCAGTCGATGCAACTCTTCATGTCGGTCGCCACTTCCTTGGCGAGCACATCGCGCTGCTCGACTGGTCCGTGGCAGGCTGCGCACTCGACCTTCGCCCCCACGTGCGTGGCGTGGCTGAAGAAGACGAAATCCGGAATGCGATAGACGCGCACCCACGGCACCGGCTTGTTGTCTTTCTGATATCCTGCCAGCTTCCGGATGTGCGGGCTCTCACGCTTCACGTTCTCGTGGCAGAGCATGCACTGCGAAACCGCCGGCATCCCCGCCCGCTCCGCTTTTTCCGCCGTCGCGTGGCACACATTGCAGGCCACGTTCGCCGTGTGCTGCTTGTGGCTGAACGGCACGGGCTGCGTCAGGCTCGCCCCCGCCAGAATCCAGCTTCCGATCAGCTTCAAATCTCTCCTCTCTCCTCTACCGTAGCCCAAACGCCACTAACGCATCACTATAAGTGCTGTTGTACTTATTGCCGCCTCCGGCCGCTATTACCACGAACTGCTTGCCCGTCTTCTTCCCCAGGAACGTCATCGGCGTAGCATGGCCGCTGGCGGGCAGTCGGGTCACCCACAGCTCCTTGCCTGTCTCTTTGTCGAATGCCCGGAAGCGGCTGTCGTTGGTCGCTCCGATAAACACCAGCCCGCCGCCGGTCACCATCGATCCGCCCAAGTTGGGCGCTCCCGTGGGCGGGGCGCCTCGCTCGACGAGCTCGTCCACCACTCCCAGCGTGGACCGCCACCGAAACTCACCCCGGCTCAAGTCAACCGCCGTCAGCGTCCCCCAGGGGGGCTTCACGCAGGGAAGCCGTTTCGAGTCCCAGAAGTGGGAGCTGCCCACACTGCGCGATTGCAACCGGTAGGGGATCAGCGATCCCTCCGGCCGGGGCACGGCCCGGAAGATCGATCCCACATCCATGGCGTTGACGAACAGCAGGCCCGAGGCTGGGTCGAACGACGCGCCGCCCCAGTTGGCCCCGCCATTGTTGCTCGGAAACATCACCGTCCACTCCAGGCCGATGGGGCGAAACATCGGGCCGGTCACCGCTCCCTCGGCCAGCTTCAGGCACTCGGCCCGCGACTCGGGCGTCACGTCGGTCAGCTCGTCGAACGCAAAGGTCTGCCGCGCAAATGGCGGCGGCTTCACCGGAAACGGCTGTGTGGGCCAGCTCTGCTCGCCGGGAACCTTGCTGGCCGGAACCGGCCGCTCTTCCACGTCGAACAGCGGCTTGCCGGTCAGCCGGTCAAGCACAAACACGAACCCGGTCTTTGTCACCTGGGCCACGGCCGGGATCTGCTTGCCGCCGCGCCACACCGTGACGAGGTTCGGCTGCGCGGGCAGGTCCCAATCCCACAGGTCGTGATGGATGGTCTGGAAATGCCAGAGGCGCTTGCCAGTCGCCGCGTCGAGCGCCACCACCGCATCGCTGAACAGGTTCTGTCCCTTGCGGTCCCCTCCCCAGTAGTCATAGGCAGGCGAGGTCAGCGGCACGAAGACCATGCCGCGCTCCGCGTCCAGGCTCATCATGGACCAGGCGTTGGTTCCGCCGCGGTTTTTCCAGGATTCGCCTTCCCAGGTCTCATTGCCCGCTTCGCCTTTGTGCGGGACCACGTGGAACCGCCACACGAGTTTCCCCGTGCGCGCGTCGAGCGCCCGGATGTCCCCGCTCGGCCCCTGCGGCTCGCCGTCGCGCACCAGCGCCCCGGTAATGACCAGGTTTTTGTAGACCACTACCGGCGACGTCAGCCCGTAGCCGGCGCCGGGAAAATCGTCGGCCCAGCCCCGCCGCAGGTCGAGCCAGCCGTTGTCGCCGAAGCCGGGAGCCGGCCTGCCCGTCGCCGCGTCAATCGCAAACAGCCGCCCGTCGAGCGTCCCCAGGAACAGCCGCTTCTCCTTGCCCGAGGACCAATACGCCGCGCCGCGGTTGATGAAGAGGTTGTAGCTGCGGTCTTTGTTGAGATGCGGATCGAAGGCCCACAACTCCTTGCCGGTTTCCGGGTCGAGCGCGATCAGCCGCGAAAACGGCGTGGTCACATACATCACGCCATCCACCACGAGCGGTGTCGCCTCGAACGCCGACCTGCTCGGGTACTTGACGCCGTCGCTCACGTCGCCGGTGTGGTAGGTCCACGCGGTGTGAAGGCGTCCAACGTTGCTGCGGTTGATCTGATCCAGGGGCGAGTAGCGGGAGCCGCCGGGATCGTTGCCGTAATGCGGCCAGTCCTGAGCGCTGGCGAGGGACAGCACGAAACTCAAGACGATCAGTTTTCTCATCTCGCCCGACGCCTCGACATGAGTGTCGAGGCGGCACGCAAGAGTGCGTGCGCCACAAATTCGAACCTGGTCACGGCAGTGTGAAGGCCACCAGGGCGTCGCTGTAGACGCTGTTGTACTTGTTGCCGCCTCCGGCGGCGACCACCAAGAACTGCTTGCTGGTTTTCTTCCCTACAAACGTCATGGGCGTGGCGTGGGCGCTGGCCTCGAGCTTCGTCACCCACAGCTCCTTGCCCGTTTCCTTGTCGAACGCCCGGAAGCGGCTGTCGTTGGTGGCCCCGATGAACACGAGGCCTCCGGCGGTGACGATCGATCCGCCCAGGTTCGAGGTCCCGGTCGGCGGAATGCCCTTGGCAAGCAGCTCGTCGACCACCCCCAGGGTGACCCGCCAGCGGAACTCGCCCTTGTTCAGGTCGATCGCCGTCAGGTGCGCCCACGGCGGCTTCTGGCAGGGGTTCAGCTTGGAATCCCAAAACCGCCCACCGCGTCCGATGATGCGGTAGGGCAGCTTCGAACCTTCCGGGCGCGGCACGGCCCTGAAAACGGCCGCCACGTCCATCGAATTCACGAACAGCAGGCCGCTCTCGGGATCGTACGAGCCGCCGCCCCAGTTGGCCCCACCGTTGGTGCCGGGAAACTGGATCGTCCACTCCAGGCCATTCGGCCGGAACATCGGTCCGGTCACCGCCCCTTCGATCAGCTTCTGGCACTCCGCGCGCGACTCCGGCGTCACGTCGGTCAGCTCGTCGAAGCTGAACGTCTGCCGCGCGTAGGGCGGCGGCTTCACCGGGAACGGCTGCGTCGGCCAGGTCTGCTCCCCGGGCACCTTGCTCTGCGGCACGGGACGCTCCTCCACGTCGAAGAGCGGCTTGCCCGTCCGGCGGTCCAGCACGAACAGAAAACCTATCTTCGTCACCTGAGCCACGGCGGGAACTCCCCGCACCGTCACCAGGTTCGGCTGCGCCGGCAGGTCCCAGTCCCAGAGGTCGTGGTGAACCGTTTGAAAATGCCAGATCCGCTTTCCGGTCGCCGCGTCGAGCGCCAGCACGCAGTTGCCGAACAGGTTCTGCCCCTTGCGGTC
>JACQDI010000096.1 GCA_016201195.1 Acidobacteriota bacterium
CCCGTCCTCGCCGCCGTGCAGGAACGCGCCGGTTGCGAGCGCCGGCCCGCGCCCGCCCCGCGCGTCGCCCCCGTGGCAAATCTGGCAGGACTCCTCGTAGAGCGTCTTGCCCGCGCGCACCGCTTCGGGGTCGCCGGCCAGGGGATTCTTCTCGGGCGCGCCGCCGCGCTGTGCGTACACCCCTTCACCACCAAGACACCAAGACACCAAGAACAAAAATGCTATGGATCGCACCTTGCCCTCCAAGCTATCAAATGTCTACTGCCTACATCACCGCCGTAGGCGGCGCCGGCTCATCCGGGGCGCCGGCGTGGCGCAACGGGATGAACACCATGTACCAGGCGAGCACGGCTAGCACGCCCACACCCAGACTGAACGACGGATCGGCAAATATCTTCGGCAGGGGCCATTCAAAAAAGCGGAAGGCCGCCACCACCAGGCCGGTAAGGGCCTCCCCCGCGATCAGGCCCGACGCGACCAGGATCCCCGTATTCTCGACCCGCGCCTTCTGAGCGTCATTGAGCCCGCGCTTGTCGCGCAACTCATCGGTGATCCAGCGGAAGATGCCGCCCACCCAGATCGCAAAGGTCGTCTCGAGCGGCAGGTACATGCCCACCGCAAACAGCATTGGGCTGCGCACCTTGATGAGGATCATACTGAAGCCCATCAGGATGCCAACCACCACCAGCGGCCAAGGCATCTCGCCCCCGACGATGCCTTGCGAGAGCGCCGCCATCAGCCCCGCCTGGGGCGCCGAGAGTTGGCGGTCGCCGAAGCCCTGCCCGCCCGCCTTGATGTTGCCCACGTGCAGCACCAGCAGCGGAAAGTAGAGCAGGGCGCTCGCAACGAAGATGCCCAGAATGTCGCCGGCCTGCATGCGCCACGGCGTGCCGCCCAGGATGTGGCCGACCTTCAGATCCTGCAGCATCTCGCCCGCGACCGCCGACGAAACACAGACCACTGCCGCCACGCCCAGCACTGCCGCTACCCCGCTCATACCCTTCACGCCGATGGTCACCATCAGCAGTGCGGCGATGATCAGCGTCGAAAGCGTTAGTCCGGAAACGGGGTTGTTGGAAGAGCCGATCATGCCCACCAGGTTGCCCGAAACGGCGGCGAAGAAGAACCCGACCACGGCCATCACCACCGCCGCCGTCACCGCCCCCGCCAGCGAGCCGGCAAAATAAAAGTACAGGGCGATCATCACCACGAAGGTCACGGCCAGCCCGCCGAAGACCAGCTTGGCGTTGAGATCCTTTTCCAGGCGGCTGGTTTCCGCCTGCTGTGTGGCCGACTTCTTCAGGTCCGAGACCGCGCGCTTCAGCCCGCTGCCCAGGCTTTTGCGCATCCGAAACAGGGTGAACCCGGCGCCTACCAGCATTCCACCCACGGCGATCGGCCGCACGATGAAGCGCCACACCGCCGGCACCAGCGTGTCCCACGGCAATTCCTGGCCCGCCGGCGCCAGCGTCCTTTGCAACTCAGGTCCCAGGAAAAATACCAGGAGCGGAACCAGCAGCCCCCACGCCAGCAAGCCGCCGGCGAAGTTCAGCGCGGCCAGCGACGGGCCGATGATGTAACCCACCCCTAGATAAGCCGGGCTGACGGCCGGGGACGAGAACGTCGAGACCCCGCCCGCGCTGACCGCGGTCGCCGTGCTTTGGCTGCCCAGGCGCACGATGCTCTTGCCCAGCGTCCCCACGCGGATGATGAACTCCTTGACCGGAGCGAACACCTGGATGACGCCCAGAAAATAAATGCCCGCTCCCACGCCCATGGCCCGGAACAGGTGGCCGGCCGCCGCGCTCCCCCGCTGCCCGGCCTTGTGGATCTCCGCGGCAGCCACGCTCTCCGGATAGGGCAGCTCCGGATCTTCGACCATGACCCGCCGCAGCAGGGTCACGAACAGGATCCCCAGCAAGCCGCCCACCGCCATCAAAGCGGTCGATTTCCAATAGGCCTCCGAGGAATCGAACTTCGGCCAGGCCCCACTCAGCACAAACGCGGGAATGGTGAAGATGGCCCCGGCGGCCACCGACTCCCCGATCGACCCCACGGTGCGGGCCATGTTCTCTTCGAGGATCGATCCCTTGAACAGCCGCAGCACGGCCATGCCGATCACTGCCGCCGGATAGGTCGCAGCGATGGTCATTCCGGCCTTCAGGCCCAGGTAGGCGTTGGCGGCGCCCAGCACCACCGTCATCACCAGCCCGATCAGCACGGCCCGCAGCGTGAACTCCGACATCGCGGTTTTTTCCGAAACATACGGCTGGAACTTGGTCAATTGTGTCGACGCCATCGCTTCCGCTCCTAGCTGAGTTTGGCCCGCACCCGCTCGCTCAATGTTTTGCCGTCCACGCGCTTGCCCGCGAGCTTTGCCTGCGCCGCCTTCATCACGACACCCATCTGTTTGAGCGAGGTAACGCCGGTTTCGGCCATGGCCGCGGCGATTGCCTGCTCCATCTCTTCCTCGCTGGGGGCAGCGGGCAGGTAGCTCTCGATCACCGTGATCTCGTTCTCTTCCTTTTCGGCCAGCTCCGGGCGGTTCCCTTTGCGAAACTGCTCGGCCGAGTCCCGCCGCTGCTTGATCAGCGTGCCCAGCACCTGGAAGCAAGCGGCCTCGTCGAGCGGCTTCATGGCTTCCACTTCTTTGTGGTGGATGGCCGCCTTCATCATGCGCAGCACGCTCAGCCGCGCCTCGGCCCTCGCCTTCATGGCCTGCTGGAGGTCATTCTGCAACTGTTCCTGGAACGTCATAAGAGCACCAGCCCTGGTATTCTAATATGTTTATGCACGTTCGCAAACTTCGTCTGCTGACCCCGGGACCGACCCCGCTGTATCCGCCTGCCGCGCGGGCCATGCTGGGGGCGGATCTCCATCATCGCACAGAGGATTTTCGCCGCGTCTACAAGGCCGTGATCGAGGACCTGAAGTACTTCATGGGGACGGCCAACGACGTGGTGCTGTTCACCGCCTCGGGCACGGGGGCCATGGAGAGCGCGGTGACGAACCTGTTCTCGCGCGGCGAGCGGGTGCTGTGCGTCGCGGCCGGCAAGTTCGGCGAGCGCTGGGCGGAGCTGGCCCGCGCCTATGGCCTGGACGCCACGCTGCTGGAGGCGCCCTACGGGGACACGGTTCCCGCTTCGCGCGTGGGGCAAGCCCTGCGGGAGGACCCCTCGGTCCGCGGCGTGTTCGTGCAGGCCACGGAAAGCTCGACCGGCGCTGCCCACGATATCGAGGGCATGGCGGCCGCCGTCCGCGCGAGCGATGCCATCCTGGTCGTGGACGGCATCACCGGCCTCGGCACGAGCGTCCTCGACATCGATGGGTGGGGCATCGATGTGGTCGTCGGTGGATCGCAGAAGGCTCTCATGGTCCCGCCTGGGCTGGCGTTTCTCTCCATCAGCCCCAAAGCGTGGGCCCGGGCCGAGACCGCCGATCTGCCACATTACTACTTCGACCTGCGCAAGGAAAAGAAGAGCGGCGAGAAGGGCGAATCGTCGTGGACGCCGGCCACCTCGATCGTGCTGGGGCTCGCCGAGGCGCTACGTTATATCAGCGAAATCGGCCGCGAGAGGTTGATCCAAAATGCTCAG
>JACQDI010000097.1 GCA_016201195.1 Acidobacteriota bacterium
CACACGACCTGGCGGGAAGCCACGCCCACCAGGAACACGTTGCCGCGGGCGCGCCCCAGCGAGCGTCGTATGGGCTGATCTTTCGTTTGTTCGTCCGACTCTTTCTTCTCCTTGGCATCCTTGGCGGCTTTGGGGGCTGGATACATCTGCTGCATGGTCTCGGTAAAGCCGGAATCTACGCGCTCGCTCCACACGGCGTCGGCCTGCTTGGGGTCGACCACCACGGTGAACACTCCTTCCGTGGTGAGCCGCTCGGCCAGATACTGGTCGAGTCCGCCGCTCATCGGCATCAAATACACTTTGTGGACAGAGGAAAGCGAGGGCGGCCCGGCAGCGAAAGCGCCCAAACCGAAGGCCAGAATCAGTACAATCAATGTTTTCATTGACGAAATTATACCATCCGCGTGTATAAGAACCATCGCATCACCGTCATCATCCCTTGCCTGAACGAGGAGCAGGGCATCGGGCAGATCCTGCGCCGCATGCCCGACTACGTCGACGCGGTGGTCGTGGTCGACAACGGGTCGGCCGACCGCACGGCGACCGTAGCCACCAGCCTCGGCGCCACCGTGATCCGCGAGGATGTGCGCGGCTATGGACGCGCCTACAAGAAAGGTTTTGCCCATGCCAGCGGCGACCTGATCGTGACCCTGGACGGCGACCACTCCTATCCCGTGGACGCCATCTCCTACCTGCTGGAAGCGTTCCTGCATCTGCAAGTCGATTTCCTGAACGCCTCGCGGTTCCCGGTGCGCGACCAGCAGGCCATGAGCCTGAAGCACAAGATCGGCAACCTGGTGCTGTCCCTTGCCACTTCCCTGCTCTACTTCCACTGGGTCCGCGATTCGCAGTCGGGCATGTGGGTGTTCCGCCGCAACATCCTGCCGCTGATGAAGCTCGAGTCCAACAGCATGTCGTTCTCGGAGGAGATCAAGATCGAGGCGCTGAAGAACCCCAAGATCCGCTTCGGGGAGATCTCGATTCAGTACACGTCGCGGCTCGGCGAGATCAAGCTGAACCCCTGGCGCGACGGGCTGTATAACTTGCTGTTTCTGATCAAGAAGAGGTTCCGGTGAGCGCCCGGGTCTCCTTCGTGATCCCTCATTGGAACCGCAGCGATCTGCTGCGGGCGGTGCTGGCCAGCATTGCCGCGCAGACGTTGCCGCCGCTCGAGGTTCTGGTAGTCGACAACGGCTCGGAGGACGATTCGGCGGAGGTGGCCCGGCAGGCGGGCGCCCGAATTTTACAATTGGGGAGAAATCGGGGATTCAGCTTCGCCGTGAACCGCGGCGTGGAAGCGGCCCGGGGCGAGCTGGTGGCAGTGGTGAACAACGACGTGGAGTTCGAGCCGGCATGGGCCGAGAGGCTCGTTCCGAGCCTGGACCAAGGCAGAGCCTGGTTCGCTGTCGGCAAGCTGATGAACGCCACGCGCCGGGACGAAATCGACGGCGTGGGGGACGCCATCTGCCGCGGGGGAACCGCCTGCCGGCTGGGACTCGGGCGGCGGGATTGTTCCTTTTTTTACACACCCCGAAAGACTTTTTTCCCATCAGCCACCGCCCTCCTGGCACGCCGCGAGCTATTCGAGCGCGCCGGCAACCTCGAAGAAGCCCTGGTTTCCTACCTCGAGGACGTCGACCTGGGATTGCGTCTCGCGCTGCTGGGACTCGAAGGCGTTTATGTGCCCGAGGCAGTGGCCTATCACCGGGCAAGCGCCACGCTGGGAGCCTGGAGCCCGACCATGGTCCGGTGGCTGACGCGCAATCAAATCTTACTGTTAGCGAAATTCTATCCATGGCGTTTACTCTGGCGGATGGCCCGGCCGATCCTCGCCGCGCAAGGGTTGTGGGCGGCGATGGCCATCCGACGCGGGTGCGCCGTCGCCTACCTCCGGGGGATGGCAGCGGGCCTGGCGCGGGCGCCCTCGATCCGGCGTTCCTCCGGACCATGGCGCGAGCGTGGCAACCGGCTTGCTGAAGTATTGGCTCAATCTGAGGCTGAGCTGGCCTCCGTACAGCGCGCCACCGGCTGGGACGGTTACTGGCGCTGGTATTTTCGCCTCGCCCCGCAGGGGCCGGAGCCCCGGCCATGAGCGCGGACGTGGCAGCAGTAGTGGTAACCTATAATTCCGCGTCAGAGATTGACAATTGCCTCCGCTCGTTGGAGAATGTCACCGAAATTGTAGTTGTGGACAACGGCTCGCAGGATGACACCTGCCGCGTCGTTGGCCAGCACCGGAAGGGCGTCCGGCTGATCGCCAATCCGGAGAATCGGGGATTTGCGGGTGCTGCCAATCAGGGTGTCAGAGCCACGGTGAGCTCGTTGGTGCTGTTTCTGAACCCGGATGCGGCGTTGCTCGAAGGCGTACAGCCTTTGGTAGAGCAGTTGAAAGGGCCGGGCGTAGGGGCCGCTGCGGGACGCTTGGTGGACAGCGCGGGTGAGACTCAGGTTGGATTTAATATCCGGGCGTTTCCAACACCGGTCGCTCTGGCCTGTGAGGCGTTGCTGGTGAACCGGATCTGGCCCCGCAATCCGGTCAATCGCCGCTATCGCTGCCGGGGTCTCGACTATACCCGGCCGCAGGACGTGGACCAGCCGGCGGGCGCGTTTTTGATGGTTCGGCGCGACGTGCTGGAGGTAGTGGGCGGTTGGGATGAGCGGTTCTTTCCGATCTGGTTTGAGGACGTGGATCTGTGCCGAAGGATCCGGCAGGCCGGCTACGCGATCCGGTATGTGCCGGCTTGCCGGGCTCGCCATACCGGGGCCCATTCTCTGGCTCGGATTTCACTGGAACAGCGACAGATTTATTGGTATGGTAGCCTTTTAAGGTACGCCGACAAGTACTTCTCACTCCCGGCCCGGGCCGGGCTGCGTGCTGCGGATGCTGGCGGCGCTCAGGCGCGGTGAGGCCTGGCAGTTGTACGGGAAGGTGATGGCTTTGACGCTGCGGCGGCGGACGCCGGCAACACGATAGGTCCAACTTCATGCACTCACGTGACTTGGTCTCCGTAACCATCGTTACTTACAACAGCGGCCGCTTCATTCGAAAGTGCCTGGAATCAGTCCTCGGCCAGAAATATCCCCGGCTGGAGATCATGGTCATCGATAACGCCTCGACTGACGGCACCATCGACATTCTGGAAAACTTCGAGGATCGTTGCCTGGTGGTCTACAACGACGAGAACATCGGGTTCGCGGCGGCGCAGAACCAGGCTATCGGGCTCTCCCGAGGCGACTGGGTGCTCACCCTGAACCCGGACGTGTTCCTGCTGCCCGGCTTCATCAGCGCCCTGATCGAGGGCGGGCGGCTCGACCCGCGCGCGGGTACCGTGTGCGGCAAGCTGCTGACCATGAACCCGGGGTTCGACTTCCCCGACCAGCCCCTCGTGGATTCGACCGGCATTTACTTCACCCCCATGCTGCGCCACTTCGACCGCGGCAGCGCAGAGTGCGACAAC
>JACQDI010000684.1 GCA_016201195.1 Acidobacteriota bacterium
CGCGCGGTGGTTGCAGGCGTATCGCGCGGCGGCGGATTTCTTGGAGCGGAAGCTGGGCGGTTCACGGGCGAAGCCAGCCAGGGAAACGCAGTGAGAGGCTGCGGCTTCGCGCCGCCGGCCAGACTGTTCGTTCCGCCCGAGCTCCTCCATTCAGACTGCCCACAGGCGCCAACCGCCAGCCTGGCACTGTGGAAATGACGAACGGGGAGGAAGGGCACTGACACGTTCTACCACAAAAGTTTCAATGCGAACTGCACCAGCCGGGGAGAGCGCGCGCCAGCGACACGGCCGAAATTGGGGCCCGCGCCGGTATCGGCGCTGGGATTGCCGAACTGCGTATGATTGAAGGCGTTGAAGAACTCGCCACGGAACTGGAGCCTCATCGCTTCGCGCACCGGGATCGGGAACTCTTTCTCGACGCCGGCATCCCAATTGTTGATACCCGGCCCATGCAACGGGTCCAGACCCGTGTTGCCGAAGTAGCCCGCCGGGGGCGCCACGAAGCAACTTGTCCGGAAATAGAGCAACCCGTTGTTGCGCAGGTTGCTGGCCAGGTTGTCATCCGCGCCGTCGCAAAGACGGTTCGGGCGGTGGGCGATGTAAATGCTCGAGGTGGTGGCCGGCGAAGTCAGGAAAATCGGAACGCCCGCCGAGAAGGTTGTAATGCCGGTTAGGGTCCATCCGCCCGCGAAAAAGTCGGCGGCCTTTGCCATGTTGCGGCCAAGCTTCCGGCCCCGACCGAACGGGAGGGTGTAGATCGTGCTCGCCACCAGGCGGTGTCGGACGTCAAAGGAGGGGTAGCCCTTATCGCAGCGGCGGCAGATGGTGATTTGCGACTCCGTGGCCGAGCCACTCTCCCAGCCGTCGGCGAGCGCCTTGGAGAAAGTATATTCCAAACGGAGGTTCAGGCCGGCCCCCGCACGGTGGTTGTACTTGGCGAACAGAGCGTTATAGGAAGAGTTGCCGTTGAAGTCCGACGTCAGCAGTCCGGCGAAACGCGGGTAGGGCTTCGTAGCCGGGTCGCACCGCAGATCGGAGCCCGGGCGGCACTGGGCGAAATCGTAGCGGTTCTGCAGGCGGTGAGCCGAATTCCCTACATACACGAGTTCGATTGCATCGTTGTTCCCGATCGAATGCTGGATCGAGAGGTTCCACTGGCTCACATAAGGGCTCCGGCCGTCTTCTTTCAGGCGGAAGGCAGTCGTACCGCTGGGCAGGCCGGCCGCGAAGTTCTGATCCAGAGGCGGATAGTCGGGCCTGGGAAAGATGTTCAGACCCAGGCGATAGGCGGGCACTGGCTCGGTGAGGGGATTAAAGAGTTGAAAAGGCGTGTTGAACGGCGGCGCCACCATGGCAAACTGCATCTCGATCAAGGCTGAGTCACTGTAGTACATTCCAGCGGCGGCGCGGATCACCGTATTCGGCAGAAACGACGGCCTCCAAGCCAGCCCGAGGCGAGGCGTCAAGTTGTTCTTGTCCATCGGAAGCACCCTGGGGTCGAGCTGTCTAAGCGCGGCGTAGGTCAGCAGGCCGGTCTGCTCATGGAACCCATGGACGAACTGCCGGGCGCGGCCCTGGGGATCGGGAATGGTCGCCAGGAACCATGAAATGCCGTAGTTGAGCGTCAGGTCCCGAGTGATTCTCCAGGTGTCCTGGAAGTAAGGCATATACTGCGTGAAGCGGTACTGGAACATCGCCAACCCGGCGAGTGTGGCGTTCAAAGGCGTGCCCAGCAGGAAGTCGGCAAACGAATTTCCCGTCCCGGTCTGGGGGACGAACTGCCCCTGCGCGTTCCGCGTGAGCTGCGCCGTGAATGCGGGCTGGAAGGACACGCTGCCGAGCGCTCCTGCGTTGGCGTTCTGTTGCCAGGTTCGGCGGTAGCGGAGGCTCATGCCGTACTGAAAGTTGTGTTCTCCATGCGCCCAGTTCATGCCCTCGTCCAGTTGATAGTTGTTGTCGATGTTGCCGAGATCGCCGTTACTACGCCCGAAGCCGCTGTAACCCTGCAATCCAACGGAGCTCACGCCGCGGTCGTCGAAGGTATTCAAAATGCCGATGTCGCCGAGGATGTTTCCGGCGGTGCGCCCCTCGTTAGCGAACAAGGTCACGTTGCGGGTGAACCCGGCGCGCAGGGTGTTTACCAGCGTCGGACGAATCGTCCAGTTATGTTGCACCATCGCCAGGATGCTGGTGTTCGGATAGAACGCGCCGGAGAGCGGGAAGATCCCCGGCCGCACGGCGGGCGAGTCTTCCCGGAGAACCTGCGCGAACAGGCTCTGGTTCTGCGCCAGCGCGGTGTCGAGACGGAATCCCCACTGGTCGTCATCCAGCCGGTTGCTGGGATTCGCAAACAGGTTGCTCGGCCGTTGGGCGAGACTCGACCCCGGCAGGTAGTACTTCAAAAGGTTCTTCGACACCGCGTTGAACCGGTTGTCGGGAATCGTCTGGTTGGGGAACGGCAGGCGCGTGCCGCTGGCGGCCGAATAGGTCTGCGGGTCGTAGATCGTCTCGGCCACTTCGCGGAAATCGCCGCGGAACATGCTGGGGGTAGGCGTGTAGGCGCGGGCCGAAAAGGCCGTGATTTCTCGCAGACCCTCGTAGTAGCCGTAGAACCAGGCCTTGTCCTTGCGGATGGGGCCGCCCAAGGCGAAACCGAACTGGTTGCGCTTGAGGTCCTCGGCGGAAGGCGCAAAGAAGTTCCGCGCGTCGAGCTGCCGGTTCCGGAGGAACTCAAACGCCTGCCCATGATAGGCGTTATTCCCGCCCGTGGTGGTGACATTCACCAGACCGGGATTGGGCCCCTGGTCTGGCATGAAGAAATTCTGCTGGACCTTGAACTGGTCGATGGCAGCCACGGAGAGGTTGAGCGCGCTCTCGCCGAGGCGCCCGCCGCGGGTGGCGATGCCATTCACCGTATAACCGGTCGTGGTCACCATGTTTCCAGTGATGGCCACCGCGCGGCTGGGATGGCCGACCTGGCCGGTGTAAACGTCCGCACGGCCTGTCACCTCATTGGATCCGGCCGCAATCAACGCCAATTGCAAAAAGTTGCGTCCGTTGAGGGGAAGGCTCTGCACTCGCTCGGAATCGACGACAGTGCCGACGACGTTCGACTCGGTTTCGATCAGCGTCATCTGCTCGCCGGAAACCGAAACGACGGTCGAGACCCGCCCTATGCTCAACGTGACGTCCAGCTCCGCCACCTGGCCCACCTGCACGCGGATGTTCTTGACTTCCTGAGCCTCGAAACCTTCCTTGGTGACCTGGAGCGCGTAGTCTCCCGCCGGGACGTTAGGGAAGATGTACGCACCTGATTCATTGGTGGCCGACTCGCGGCTGAATCCGCGCGCGGTGTCGCTGAGCACCACCTTGGCCTGCGGCGCCGCCAGGCCGGTTTGGTCGCGCACCGTGCCGCTGATCGTGGCGCTGCCTAATGTGGCCTGGCCGCACAGCAAAGGCGCGGCCGCCAGCACAGCGCCAAGAACCGCTGCGATCCGGCAAGCCGTGCGGAGTCTGTAGAATTGTCCATAACTCATCGGATAAACTCCTTCATCCTGCGATCCGGCAAGCCGTGCGGAGTCTGTAGAATTGTCCATAACTCATCGGATAAACTCCTTCATCCACCCTCAGATCGGGGGGCTGTCGTGGGCGTCGAAGTGCTCGACCTCCTGGCGCTGCCACTCCGAGCCGAGGCGGCTTTCGAGCAGCCGGACACAGCGGTTCCAGCGCAGGATGGCGTCGTCGTTGCCCGCCGGGCGGATCTTTTCGGCCTCCTCGAAGCAACGCAGGGCCTGCTCGAACAGGACCAACAAAGTGTGGGGCGGGCGGCCCACGGCGAGCTGCGCCTTGGCCCACCGCTCATGGACCAGCCCGGTGTAATAGAGACGCTCGTAGCGGTCGGTGAGGCTTGAGAAGATCCGCTGGGCCTCGCCGCAGCGGTCGGATAACCCGCCGGTGAACTGGTCGGTGATGGCCAACCCCAGCAGCCGCAGGGCCATCTGGTTTTCGGGCTCAATGGCCAGGATGTCCAGGCAGATGGACTCCGCCTCCTCCGGCTCGTTGAGATAGCGATACAACTCCACTTTTGAGATTGCCTCGGCGGTGCTGCCTGCCGAGATGGATTTCAATTTGAATTCCACGTCGCCTCCTTGCCGGCGCCGGGGCTGGCTACGGAAAGTTCCACAGCAAGTAGCCCGCTACAGCCGTTCCGACAACCGCGCCGCCGTAGCAGAAAGAGTTAATAATTTCGTTCAGATGCTTGATCTGAAGACCATCATACAACGTGTACTTGAAGCGATGGGCCCAATGAAACAGGGGGATCGAGCAAAAGAGGAACAGATACACCCGGGTTGCCGGCAGCCGGGTCAAGGAAAGCAACTTATCGAAGCCGGGAGCATCGAGCCACCCCAGGGGAAAGGCCAGGCCAAACAGGAACAGATGCACCGGCATCAGAAACGCCGCCACCGCGCCCCCCGCGCTGAACAGCGACCAGAGCAACGGCTCGATCGGTTTTTTCGGCATCTACCCTCCCAACAGCAAGCGCTTCCCCCCGATGCGGATGGCTATGGCCCGAGGGGCCGCGTTAAACCAGGTGATAGTGTGAAACACCACGAAAAGAAAACTGATCGCGTTCAACGTTATGAGCAGCGGGCTCTTCAGCCACTGCTGGAATGCCGCGTAGGCCTCCGGCCCCCGGCTGAGGGCCTTGATCTGCAATAAGGTAACGACCACGAAAAAAGCAACAGGGACGCTGCTAAGCTCCCGCAGAATGAACTTGAAGTAGGACCGCTGGAAGAGCCACCAG
>JACQDI010000685.1 GCA_016201195.1 Acidobacteriota bacterium
CGCTACGTCAGCTCCAGCAGATAGCCCTTCTTGCCCAGGTTCACCGCGACCGTCTGGCCCAAACGTGTCTCCACACCCCCGCACTCATGGATGTGCCCGCAGAAGAAATACTCAGGCGGATGCCGGTCAAGAAAGGTTTTCACCGCACTCGAGCCGCCGTGGCGGTTTGGGCCGATTCGGTCCAGGTTGGTCGCCACGGGCGGGCAGTGGCAAACCAGGACCAGCGGGGCAAGGCCCGCGAATTTCTCCAGCCGCCGCGCCAGCTCCGCCTCGCTGTACTCGCCCGGCGTATTGAACGGTGTGGGATTTGAGTAGCCCAAGCCGGCCATCCAGTGACGGCCGGCCTGCCAGGCCTGCTCGTGGAAATCGCGAAAGCCGAAGGCCGCGCAGAAGTCGGCGATCTGCCGGGCCGATTCGTGGTTGCCCGGCAGCACCCACACCTTGTCCCCGTGCGGCTTCATGATCCGGCCGCACTCCTCCAGGCCGCGCCCCCAGTTGGTGAGATCGCCCACCGCAATGTAGAGATCGGCCGGCGTGGCCATCAGCGTTTCGAGCGCCCGCAAGTCGTGGTGAATGTCGGAGAATAAGAGCACCTTCATGGAAACAGTATAGCCGCGAGGCGTGCAACACACAGCGCCGACGGATCATTAGAGGGAGCGGGAATCGGTGTCTTAGCAGAGCCTCACGTTATAATCTCCGCGAGGCAGGATTCCATGTCACATAAGCTCATCGCAACAGCCGCCCTGCTGGGGGCCGTCGGCTTACTTCAGGCCCAGCGAGAGCGGCGGCAGCCGGGGCCGGATCCTGCCACGCTCCCCGCGCGCGAGCTGATGTTGTCGGCAGGCTGGCCACGCCGCGCGAGGAGTGCCGCACGGGCCTTGAATACCGCGACAAGGAAGCGCTGGCCCGCGGAACGTATTACTATGTTCGGGTGTGGGCCAAAGGCGATCACTACGCCTGGAGCTCGCCGGTTTGGGTGGACTAATATGCCGATTCCCCAGGGCTTCACCTCGATCTTCAACGGCCAGAACCTGGCCGGCTGGCGCATCAGCCTGACCAACCACCACGGGCGCACCAGCGAATGGCGCATCGACAACGGTGTGCTCACCGCCACCCAGGACACGCCCGGCAACGGAGGCATCCTGCTCTCCGACGGCATCTACAAGGACTTCGAGGTCTACCTCGAGATCAAGCCTGACTGGGGCTGCGACGGAGGCCTGTTCCTGCGATCCAACGAGCGCGGGCAGGCCTACCAGGTCATGATCGACTACCTGGAGGGCGGCGACGTGGGGGGCATCCACGGCGAAAGGCTGGAGGGCGTAAAGAACGCCCTGTCGGATCACTTCCAGAACTACTGGAAAAAGGACGACTGGAACGCGCTGCGCGCCCGCATCGAGGGCGCCGTGCCGCACATCTCCGTCTGGCTCAACGGCCAGAAGATCACCGACTGGACCGACACCGCCAACCACGCCGCCGACGGGGCGGTGGATGGCCACATCGCCCTTCAAGTACATGGCGGGAAGCGCTGGGTCAAAGGCGGCTACCACCGCTTCCGCAACATCGGGGTGCGGGAGTTGCGCTAGTGTAGTGCGTCGGAAGTTTCACCACGTGCCGTGGCCCGCTCCCTCACGGTCGCGTCTCGGAAGTCCCTCCTGCTCACCGTGGGGGCCAACGCTGCCCCGTTAAAACGATTCTATGTATGAATGGTCATAGATCTGCCGTGAAAGAGCGTATTCGGTTAGACATCTCCCCCTGGCTGGCGCGGAACGGCTTTTGTTTCCTTATTGTTAACTGCCGTCGCCCGCTGGCAAGTCAATTGCGAGCGGGGGGTTGCTTGCTATATCAAACTTCTATCGTTACTATTCAATGTGCTAAGGTGTTGGGTTTAGCGCCAGGCAAGGGGAAAAAGAGGTCGTCGGGCGGGGGCGTCCTATTTCCAGTGAAGCTGTGAGAATTAACGGATTTAAACAGTTCATGGTATACTACTTCGGTTTCTTCAGGAGGGATCCATGAATAACTTAGAGGGGGGTAGCACACGCGCGCGGTTGTTCGCCGGCTTGCTGATCCTGTCCCTGCTTTTCGTTGCGCCCGGGTTCGC
>JACQDI010000686.1 GCA_016201195.1 Acidobacteriota bacterium
CCCCTGATCTGCTGGTGGACAGGCTGGAACAACTGGCCGACATCGTCATCGCAGGCCTCCCGCTCCTGGGTAAGTAGATCGAGTTAAGTAGATTAAGTTGGTCTCGTATATCTTCTTTGTTTCCTATATTTTACAGTTGCCGATCGACGGCCGGAACCCTTATACTCGTTTGTTTTGAGCGAAAGGATCGGAATGGCCTGGATACTGGCGCTTACCATTTGGATTACGAGTCTTCTGATCGTCTTTGTCTTAGCCGGACGCCTGTGGTGGTTCCCCCAGCCGATCAGCGACCTTGCGGTGAGTTTTGACCAGCACTTTGTGTTCACCATGGCCCTATGCGGCTTTTTCTTCGTGCTGGCGCAGGTGTTGCTGGGCTGCCTGGTGATCCGGTATCGTTCGCGCGCCGGGCACAGCGCCTCCTACGCGCACGGCAGCAAAGCCTGGGTGTTTGGCGTGATGGCGGCGATGGTGCTGTTGGACGCCTCGCTTTCGCGGGGCGCCGGACGCCTCTGGAAGGAACAGCAGATGACCCCGGCCCCGCCCGACGCCGTGCGCCTTGAGATTACCGGCCAGCAGTTTGCCTGGAACATCCGCTATCCCGGCGCCGATGGCCGCTTCGGCCGCACCGATCCCACGCTGGTCAACGACTTCGCAGGCAACCCGCTGGGGATCGACATGAAGGATCCGCCCTCCGCCGACGACATCGTCCTGCCCACCCTGATCGTCCCGCGCGGGCGGCCGGTCGAGGTTCTGCTGCGGTCCAAGGACGTCATTCACAGCTTTTTCATTCGGGAGCTGCGCATCAAGCAGGACGCGGTGCCCGGTATGCAGATCCCGGTGAAGTTCACCGCCACCAAGGCCGGGCGCTACGAGATCGCCTGCGCCGAGCTGTGCGGTCTCGGCCACCACCGCATGCGAAGTTATCTGGAGGTGGTCGAGCCCGAACAGTGGGAGGCGCGGGTGCGGGAGGCGGCCAATCGCTAGAGACTCCAGTCAATCCCAGGAGAGAGAAATGCTCGAAGCCGCAGTAAAGGGAACATCGAGGGGATTCTTCACCAGATACATTTTCAGCCGCGACCATAAGGTCATCGGAATCCAGTATTTCTTATTGGCTCTGTTCGCGGCCCTGGTGGGAATGTCGTTGTCGCTGCTGATGCGGGTCCACGTGGTGTGGCCCGGACAGAAACTGATGTGGCTGGAGCGGATCTTCCCCAACGGCGCCGCCGGCGGCGTGATGACCCCCGAGCTGTACCTCGCCCTGATGACCATGCACGGCACGATCATGGTGTTTTTCGTGCTCACCACGGCCATCCAGGCAGGTTTCGGAAACTATTTTCTGCCCATTCAGATCGGCGCCGAGGACATGGCCTTCCCGACCTTGAATATGCTCTCGTTCTGGATCACCTTCCTGTCGCTGGGCGTGTTGCTGTCGGCAATCGTGTTTGCCGGCGGCGGCCCCATCTCGGGATGGACCGCCTATCCCCCGCTGAGCGCGCTGGGCGAGATCGCCGGACCCGGGCTGGGTCTCGGCCAGGTGTTGTGGCTGGTGAGCATCGCGCTATTCTGCATCGCCTCCATGCTCGGCGCGCTGAACATCATCGTCACCACGCTCGATCTGCGAGCGGAGGGCATGAGCCTGATGCGCCTGCCGCTGACCGTCTGGGCCTGGTTCGTCACCGGCATTATGGCCCTGCTCGCCTTCGCAGTTCTGCTCGCCGGAGGAATCCTGCTGCTGATGGACCTGCTAGGCGGGACCAGCTTCTTTGTGCCCGGAGGTCTGGTGGTCAGCGACCAGTTGATCAAGCACCAGGGCGGCTCGCCGATCCTGTGGCAGCACCTGCTGTGGTTCTTCGGGCACCCGGAGGTCTACATCATCATCGTGCCGGCCATCGGCGTCGCTTCGAACACCCTGGCGGTGATGGCCCGCAAGCCGGCGTTCCGCTACTCGAGCACGGTGTGGGCCCTGGCCGGGATTTCCGGCCTCGGCTTCTTCGTCTGGGGCCACCATATGTTCGTGAGCGGTCTCAATCCCATGTCCGGCGAGGTCTTCTCGGTGCTGACAATCGCCATCAGCATCCCCGCCTCGGTGATCTTCTTTTCCTGGCTGGGAACGCTGTGGAAGGGCCAGATCGGCTTCAGCACCCCTTCCCTGTTCTGCCTGGGGTTCATCTCGCTGTTCGTCACCGGCGGGATCGGAGGCCTGTTCCTGGGACAGCCGGCGCTGGACGTGTACCTGCACGATACCTACTTCGTGGTCGGTCACTTCCACCTGATCATGGGCCTGGGGGCGGTGTTCGGAGCGCTCATCGGCACCTATTTTTGGTACCCGAAGATGTTCGGCCGCATGCTGAACGAGACCCTGGGCAAGATCCACTTCTGGATGACCTTCCTCGGCGGCTACGCCATCTTCGTCCCCATGCACTTCATGGGCCTGGTGGGGCACCCCAGGCGCTACCCGGATACCACCGCCTACCAGTTCCTGAAGCCGATGGGATCGCTGCACCTGTTCATCACCATCGCCGCAGTAATCACGGGGTGCGCGCAGTTGGTCTTCCTGTTCAACTTTTTCTGGAGCATGAAGAAAGGTCCCAAGGCGGCGACCAACCCGTGGAGGGCCACCACGCTTGAGTGGACCGTCCCCTCCCCGCCGCCCCATGACAACTTCGGCGGCCGGCACCCGGTGGTCTACCGCGGAGCATACGAATACAGCGTCCCCGGGGCCGCCGAGGACTACATCGCGCAGGATGATCCGCCACGGCGGTAGTGCCAGGCGCCAGGGCCATCAACCCGCTGCATCAGGGGGAGCGATGCGATAATGAGGAGGGTAGCCATGGCGGTTTTCGTCAATACCTTCTTCGAGGAGCGAGTGGAGCAACTGTTTGACTTGGCAGGACTCGTGGAGAAGATCTTTTCTTCCGCCGGAC
>JACQDI010000687.1 GCA_016201195.1 Acidobacteriota bacterium
GTAGTTTCCGACATCCCGCCCCAGGCTGCCAAGACCGGCGCTCTGGGCACCGCCGCCATCATCGAGACCGTCGCGGACGCCCTCCGCCGCGCGTCATTCCCCCTCGTCGTCGATCCCGTGATGATCAGCAAGCACGGCGCCGCCCTCATCGCCGACGATGCTCGCGAAACCCTCATCCGCGCTCTGCTCCCGATGGCCTTCCTGGCGACCCCCAACCTCCACGAAGCTGCCGCCCTCTCCGGCATCCCCGTCACCAGCCCCGGCGCAATGCAGGAAGCCGCCCGCCGCATCGCCGGCCTCGGCCCCCGAGCCGTCCTCGTCAAAGGCGGGCATCTCACCGGCGACGCCCTCGACGTGCTGTATTACCAGGGAAAGATTCAAACCTTCTCCGCCCGCCGCGTGGACACCCCAAACACCCACGGCACTGGATGTACCTACTCCGCCGCCATCACCGCCGGGCTGGCCAAGGGAGGCAACCTCGAAGAAGCGATTGAAACCGCCAAGCGCTACATCACCCGAGCCATCGCCCAAAGCCCCGGCTTAGGCAAGGGCTGCGGCCCCGTGGATCACCACGCCCGTGTGGATCGTGGATCGTAGATCGTGGAGCGTGGGCTCCAGACTTCCGAACGAGATCCCGAGCCCACGATCCACGATCCGCTACAGCAATCCCACCTGCCTGAGCACCGTCGCCTGGTCCCAGTAAATCCGCTCGCAGCACAGCTTGTCGCCCCGGAACTGGACCACTACCGCCAGGTCGATCTCGACCCTCCGGCCGGTCGGCGGGACACCAGGCAGGAACCATTCCATCCTCTTGTTGTGGGTAAAAGACAGGTGCAGCTCATCCACCAGTTGGCTCTCGCCCACCACACGATTGACCGCCGTCATTTTCAGATCCTTGGGCCACGAGGGAATGAAGTTATCCCGGTAGAAGACGCGCAACTCGTCCTTCCCGCGACCCCCGGTATGCACCGGCATGTGATCGACATAGGCGTCGTCGACCATGGTGTCCAGCGTCGCCTCCACGTCCTTGCTCACGAATTCCCCGGCAATGTGCTCCGCCCAAAGCTGCTCCAATTGTTGTCCTGTCATGGCACCATGATACCCGCGTTACTTTGCGTCTTTGCCTCCTTGGTGTCTTTGCGTGATAATGGTTTTAGAGTCTGCCCATGTCCACCCTAGCCGAAGTCCTGGCGGAAAACGTACGCGTCGGGGATCTGTGGGAGCCGCTCGACCGCAACCGGATCCGCTGTTACGCCTGCGGCCATTGCTGCCCCATCCCCGAGGGCCAGCCCGGGGTGTGCAAGGTGCGCTTCAACCGCGACGGGCGCCTCTACATCCCCTGGGGATACGTCGCCGGCATGCAGTGCGATCCCATCGAGAAGAAGCCATTCTTCCACGTGCGGCCCGGCGCCCTGGCTTTCAGCTTCGGCATGCTCGGCTGCGACCTGCACTGCGCCTACTGCCAGAACTGGGTCACCTCCCAGGCCATCCGCGATCCCCACGCGGTCTCAGCGCCGTTGCGGGTAACCCCCGAGCGACTGGTCCGCATGGCCCTCGACCAGGGCGGGGAAGCGGTGGTCAGCACCTACAACGAGCCGCTGATCACCGCCGAGTGGGCCGTCGCCGTTTTTAAAGAAGCCAAAGCCGCTGGCCTGCTCACCGGCTTTGTCTCCAACGGCAACGCCACCCCGCGTGTCCTCGAATACATCCGGCCCTGGACCGATCTCTACAAGGTGGATTTGAAGAGCTTCGATGACCGCCACTACCGCCAGCTCGGCGGCCGCCTCCAGCCCATCCTCGAATCCATCCGCCGCATCCACGAGATGGGTTTCTGGCTGGAGATTGTCACCCTGCTGGTCCCCGGCTTCAACGACTCCGCCGACGAGTTGACCCGCATGGCCGAGTTCCTGGCCGGCATTTCCCCCGACATCCCTTGGCACGTGACCGCCTTCCACAAGGATTACAAGATGACCGATCCCGACGACACCACGCCGGCCGATTTGATCCGCGCGACGGCAATCGGGAAAAAGGCGGGTCTGCGCTACGTCTACGCCGGCAATCTCCCCGGCATGTTGGGCAACCTCGAAGACACCCACTGCGGCGGCTGCAACGCCCTGCTCATCCGCCGTTACGGCTACCGCATCCGCAAGTATCAGCTCACTCCCGACGGCCGCTGCCCTTCCTGCTCCCAGCCCGTCCCCGGCCGCTGGGCCGCCTCCTTCCACCCCCAGATCACCGACCACCCCATCTTCCCGATGTGGGCGAGGTAGCTGCCTACTGCTACATCACCGGCCCAATTCGCCACGGGACAAACTCGCGGTGTCCCAACTGCTCGCTGAACGTCCGGCACCCTGACGCCACCTCGACCATGAACCGGTACATCCGCTCCCCCACCTGCCGGATGTCCTCCTCCCCGTCGGCGATGACGCCCGCATTGAGGTCCATGTTGGACTGCATGTGCCGCGCCATGCGCGAATTGGTGGCCACCTTGATCACCGGAACCGTGGGGAACCCGATGGCGCTGCCCCGGCCGGTGGTGAAGATCATGATGTTGGCCCCGCCCGCCGCCAGGCCGGTCAGCGATACCGGGTCGTGCCCCGGCGTGTTCATGAACACAAACCCCGGCTTGGTGATGCGCTCGGAGAAGTCGACCACGTCGGTCATCGGCGAGGTGCCGCTCTTGATCGCCGCCCCCAGCGACTTCTCGGCGATGTTGGTCAGCCCGCCCGCCTTGTTGCCGGGCGAAGGGTTGTCGTCGAAGCTGGCCCCGAACCATCCTACATATTTCTTATACCATTCGATCTGGCGGAGCAGCTTCTCACCGATTTCCCGGCTCACCGCCCGCCGCGTCAGCAGGTGCTCCGCTCCGTAGATCTCGGTGGTTTCGGCGAGCACGCTGGTGCCGCCCCGCTTCACCAGCAGGTCCGAGCAATAGCCCAGCGCGGGGTTGGCGGTGATGCCCGAAAAGCCGTCCGAGCCGCCGCAGTTGGTCCCCAGAATCAGCTTCTCGACCGGCGTCTCCACCCGCTCCAGCCGCCCCACCCGGTCCATCAGCTCGCGCGCCGCCTTCACCCCGTCCCGGACCACGTTGCGCGTCCCGCCGCTCTCCTGCAGCGTCAGCCCACGGCGGTTCCCGTTGCCCTCCTGCAGGTAGTAACTGACCTGGTTGACCTCACACCCCAGTCCGACAATCACCGCGGCGGCCACGTTGGGATGATTCATCACCCCGTCGATCGTCCGCCGCAACTGCTCGGTGTCCGGCCCCTCGCTCTGCCCGCAGCCGTCGCCGTGCGGGAAGCACACCACGCCGTCGATGTTCGAGCCGGAAAAATCCTCCGCGCGAAAAGCCGCCTCGATCTCGCTCACCGCGTGCGCGGCGCAGTTGCTCGCCCCGGCCACGGCGATGTAGTTCCGCGTCCCCACCCGCCCGTCGGCCCGCAGATAGCCCCAAAACGTGGCCGGCTCCGCGAGCGGGATGTCGTGCAGGTCCGAGACATTGGTCGAGAACGCCCAGTCGCGCTCCTTCACGTCGAACTTCAGATTGTGCGTGTGCACCCAGTCCCCGCGCCGGATCGCCTGCCGCGCCGTGCCGATCTCCTCGCCGTACTTGTAGACGGTCTCCCCCTCGGCGATGTCGGCAATGGCCACCTTGTGGCCGGCAGGCACTGCCGCCTGCAAACGCAGTTCCCCGCCCTCAAACGAAATCACCGCGCCCGCCTCCAGGTTCGCCCGCGCCACGGCTACGTTGTCGCGCCGCGCCAGCCGCAATAACGGGTTGTCCGTCTTGACCTTTCCCTGCAGCGTTACAAGTTCCATAGCTTCCTTCCCATATGCCGTCCCGTCTCGAGCAGCAAAGCGACTTCCTCTTCGCTGAACGTCCGCTCGCGGTACGTCCCGATCCCCAGCGCACCCACCGCCCGGCCCTCCACCATCATCGGCACGCAGATCGATCCCTGCACCCCGGTCGCGCGCGCGCCCGGCTTCGCTTGCCCGCTCGTGTCCGTCTGCAAGTTGCACACCGTCACCGGCTCGGCGCGCTCTACCGCCAGTCCGGCCAGCCCCTTGCCCACCGGCACCACGCGCACCGCTTCCAAGACAGGCGGCGGCACGTTTCCGATCACCGCCTTGAGGTGCAGCACCCCGTCGCCCTCCAGCACGTGGATCGTCCCCGTCTCCGCCTGGAAATGCTCCAGCGTCAGCCGCAGCAATTCAGACGGATCCGCAACGGGCCCCAGATTTGCCGGAAACTGCGCCATGGTTCTTCCCCGATGATAACGTTTTCGAGCCTCCGGCGTCTAAGACCATATGCGGGCCAAGATTTCAGTCCGGATTCTTTTGCTGGTGCTGCTGCTCGCCGTATGGCACGCAGCCGCGCAGTCGCCCCTGCCCGCCTCGTTGTATCAAGGCTACCTGGCCGGCCGCTCCTCGGGCGCGTGGCTGTTCTCCATCGTTCAGGCGGTCGGCTCCCAATCGACCTCCTGCCTCCACCGGGCAGGGTAGGCGCAAAATTACAGCCGGCGTCCGATGTACAAGTAATGATCCGCCAGCCCGAACGCCTCCGGCCACGTTCCGGTCTGCTCCACCAGGTCCAGCCACGCTTCCCGATCCTCCGGTCCCAGCTCGCGGAATTTGCTCTGCCACGGCGAGAGGAACGACTCGACCGCCACCAGCGCAATCTCCTCAAACGCCGCCGCGAACAACTGCTTGAACTCCGCCACCGCGGTCAAGTGAGCGAAGCCGATCGGCGGGGCATGGTCCGGATCGAGCACCCCGTTCTGCAGATGCCGTGCGTGAAACTCACGCCGCTCGCGCACCTGGTCAGGAAACTCCCGGAATAGATCTCTTAAATAGGCAAAACGGTTAACCCCCGCCGCCAGCAGCACCCCTCCCTTCTTGAGAACCCGCGCCGCCTCGCTCACTGCCCGCCGCCGGTCCTCCAGCTCCACCAGATGATAGAGCGGTCCCAGCAGCAGCACGGCGTCGCACGAGCCGTCGGCCAGCGGCTCGAGCCGCGTCGCCGACACCTGACCCCAAACCCCGCCCCCCGCAGCTTCGCCTGCACTGCCTCCAGCAGCCGTCCGGAGATATCTACCAGGTGCAGCCTGCACCGGCGCGCCGCCAGAAACTGAGAGTATTGCCCGCCGCCCACCCCCACTTCGGCCACCACCGAAC
>JACQDI010000688.1 GCA_016201195.1 Acidobacteriota bacterium
ACGCGCGCACCGGACGGCTGCTGGGCGAGGTAGAGGGCTGGATGGAAACGGGCGCCGTGCCGCTGCTGCGGGTGGCCGGAGCCGGGCGCGAGGTTTTGGTGCCCTTCGCCGCCTCGATCTGCGTCGCGATCGACCCGGACGAGCGAGTGATCCGCGTGGAGCTGCCCGAGGGATTGGAGGAGTTATAAATGCTCTTCCACGTGGTGACGATTTTCCCCGGCTTCTTCACCGGCCCTCTGGACTACGGAGTGGTGGCGCGGGCGCGGCAGAGCGGCGCCCTGGCGGTCCGCCTCTGGGACCTGCGGGACTTCACGTTCGACCGGCACCGTACGGTGGATGACCGGCCCTTCGGCGGCGGCGAAGGGATGCTGATGAAGATCGAGCCCATCAGCCTCGCCCTCGACAAGATCGCCGAGCAGTCCGGGCGGCGGCCGCACGCGGTTCTGCTCTCGGCGCAGGGGCGCCTGTTCGAGCAGGCGGCGGCCCGGCGCCTGGCGGAGTGCGAAGAACTGGTGCTTCTCTGCGGCCGTTACGAGGGTGTGGATGAGCGCGTGGCCGAGCACCTGGTCGACGAAGAAATCTCGATCGGCAATTTCGTGCTGAGCGGCGGCGAGCTGGCGGCGGCGGTGGTGCTGGACGCGGTGGCGCGGCTGCGCCCGGGCGTGCTTGGCAACGAGCAGAGCGCCCAGTGCGAGTCGTTCGCCGCGCCGGGCGAGGAGGTGGGCATCCTGGACGGCCCGCAGTACACCCGGCCGGCGGAATTTCGCGGCTGGCAGGCGCCGGAGATCCTGCTCAGCGGCAACCACGAGCAGATCCGGCGCTGGCGCCGGAGGGCGGCGCTGGAGAAAACGCTCCGCAACCGCCCGGACCTGCTGGACCGGGCCAAGCTGAGCGATGAGGATTTGGAGATACTGGAAGACCCACCAAGACACCAAGGCGCCAAGAACTGATTTCTTAGTACCTTCGTGTCTTTGTGGTGAAAAGAGCCTTTTATGATTAACCGAGCTTTGCAAACAATTTACGACCGCAAGAAGCGCACCGACATCCCCGAGATCCACCCGGGCGATACGGTCCGCGTGTTCGTGAAAATCAAGGAGGGCGACAAGGAGCGGCTGCAGGCCTTTGAAGGCACCCTCATCGCCCGCAAGAACGCGGGCCTCGGAGAAACCATCACCGTGCGCAAGGTCAGTTTCGGCCAGGGCGTGGAGCGTATCTTTCCGCTGCACTCCAACGTCATCGATCACATCGACATGGTGCGCACCGGACGCGTTCGCCGCGCCAAGCTATACTATCTGCGGGGACGCAAGGGCAAAGCGGCCCGCCTCCGGGAGCGAGAGTAAGCCTGCGCTGCACGCGCCAATTCGAGAGCCGGGCCCGCAAGCAGGGCTACCATCGAGTGGCTGGTGTGGATGAGGTCGGCCGCGGGGCGCTGTTCGGTCCCGTGGTCGCCGCCGCAGTCATTCTCGACCCCGGCATCCCCATCCGGGGACTCAACGACAGCAAGCAACTGGAGCCGGAGCGCCGCGAGGAGCTGGCCGCCCTGATCCGGGAGCGCGCGCTGGCGATCGGAGTGGCCGCCGTAGACGCGGCCCGCATTGACCAGATCAACATTTACCAAGCCTCCCGCCTGGCCATGCGTCGGGCCGTGGAAACGCTGCTGCCGCCACCCGATTTTCTGCTGGTCGACGCCCTGCGCCTGGACTTGGACTTGCCCCAGCAGAACCTGATCCACGGGGACGCTCGCAGCGTCTCCATTGCCGCCGCGTCTATCATCGCCAAGGTCGAGCGCGATGCCTGGATGCGCGCCTGGGATCCGGTGTTTCCCGCCTATGGCCTCGCCGAACACAAGGGCTACGCCACCCCGGTTCACCTGGAAGCCCTGGCGGCCCACGGGCCTTCTCCCCTGCACCGCCGCAGCTTTTCGTCGGTCGCCGCCGTCTCCTGCTTCCCCGGAGACCGGCCGCCGGAAAACCTGGAGCTGTTCCTGGATCTGTCCAATGACCGGCCCTGACAGCGTGCTCACCGACAAGACCGGCGAGGCGCCGCCGCAGCGGCCCGCGCGCCTGTGGCGGCGCATTCAGTCCATCATCTTCATCCTGTTCTGCCTGGAAATGGGGATCGTGCTGGTGCTGTTCCCGTGGTCGTCGCTGTGGGACCGGAATTACTTCTTCACCCTGGCCCCGCAGTGGAGCGCGGTGTTTTCGTCGAGCTACTTACGCGGGGCCATCAGCGGCGTGGGCGTGGTCAACGTGTGGATCGCCGTCTCGGAAGCGTGGCGCCTGCGCTCGCCTTAGTTTACCGGATCACCTGGATCTCCACGTCGAGTTGCACGCGCGACCAGTTTTGGTCTGTCGTTATGGCCCGAACACCCAGGCGCTGGGCTGTAGCCAGGCACGCCCGGTCTCCCAGCGACAAACCTGCCACCCTTGTAGCGGGCCGCAAGGCCGCCACCCGGTATGACAGGTCCTCGTCAAAATCGATGACTTGGACGTCCAACTCCTGAATTGCTTCCTGGATGCGAAGGGCGCCACGCTCGGTCAGCTTCGTCGCTATCTCGGCCACGTTGACCGTGCTGATGGCCGCGCGTTCCAGCATGGCGCCGACTGCTTTGTATCCTGGCTCTCTCTGCAAGTAGGCCAGCACCGCCGAGGAATCCAGGACGCACTCACTCACGAGCTGCCTCCTCCCGACGCTCCCGGATCAGCTCGTCGGCTAAGGAAACACCTGGCGGAACCAGGCTGCACACGTAGTCCTGTGCGCGCTTCCGCGCCCACTCCTTCGTGTAGAGGCGAACTTGGCCATCGTCGAGGGTGAGCACGACCTCGTCATCGGGGCGCACGCCGAGCGCCGTGCGATACTCGGCGGGAATCACCACCCGACCCCCAGGACCAATCTTAGTGACACACCGCTTGCGCATATACCCTCCGTGATCTATTATGACAGATCTCCTAATAGCTGCCATTCATGGATTGTTTTGCCATCTCAAACTCATCTGTGGCAACCATCTCCACCCCCGCCTCTTTCGCCGCCCGCCAGCGCTCCAGGAGGGCTTTCGGGCTGCCGAAGTTCTGGCTGGAGCCCCAGGCCCGGCTGGTGGCGTTGAGGGTCCAGGTGCGGACCCAATAACCTTTGGCGTGGGACATCTTCACCAAGGCGTCGAGCCGGGCGCGCTCGGCGGCGGTGAAAGCGCCAGCTTTGTTGTTCGGGTCGCGCTCGATGTGCTTCCACTCGAAGTTGAAGACGCGGTAAAAGGGCGTGGCCGGCTCGGGGAAGTAGCGGGTGAGGTCCTCTTGAAACTTGCGGTCCGGGGGTTCGCGGTTGGCCATGGCGAGATACGGCTCGCCGGGCGGGGTGAGCTTTTCGAATTGCGCAATGGCCGCGTTGTCGCCGGTGAGCATCACCGTCAGCGGCCGATAGTCGATGCCCTGCGCGGAGAAGGTGGTGAGCAGGTCCCTGTGGCGGCGGAGCAGTTCATAGGTCTGCTGGACCAGCCCGGGGTGGTCGCTCTTGAAGTCGAGGAACAGCAGGACGCCGGGCCGGCCCATCGGCATTTGGCGCAGCTCCGGGAGCATCGGGGCGAAGAAGTAATCCTCGGGGGTCGGCTCCAAGCCGGTCAGCTTGTTTTCGTGGCTGATCACGGGCCGGCCGCGCGGCTCCGACCACGCCAGGTCAATCTCGATCGCCGAGAGTCCGGCCCGCCGGGCGCGCCCCAGCCGATCGGCGCCGCGGCCCTTGTCTGGATAGCAGTTGTGGGCGTTGAAGAACCATTGCCGGGGGAAATCCTCCGCCAGCAGGCAGCTCGCGCACAGGAGAGCAGAGAGGAGCTTCACGCGGCTCAGGATATCACCGGGCCGGGCCGCCCGGGCGCAGATCCGCTTGACGCCGGGCCGAAAATGTGTAATTATTCATTATGGTGCATAATCATTCACCGGGGGAGACCGTGGCTACGAGCACCATCGCCAACCCGATCCTCAAGGTCGCGACGCGGCACGTGACGACCGACCTCGACCTGACCACCGGGGAGGCGGCCGCGCTGCTGGCGCTGGCGGCGCAAGTGAAGCGCTCGCCCCGCAAGTACGCGCACAAGCTCACCGGCCGCTACCTGGCCCTGCTGTTTGAGAAGCCCTCCCTGCGCACGCGCATGACCTTCGAGCTGGCTATCCAGCAACTCGGCGGCGGCGCCGTGTTCAGCGAGTTCAACGGGCACCGGATCGGG
>JACQDI010000689.1 GCA_016201195.1 Acidobacteriota bacterium
AGGGCGCCGGCGGCCAACAGCGCCAGCAGGGCGACTGCGGCAACCGCGTAAAGGAGCGGCCGGGTAGTGCGAGCCGGAACGGCGGTGGCGCTCGAAGGCAGTTTGCCAGATTCGCTCTCCTGCCTCAGCCGCCGCAGGTCGATGGCCAGATCCTTCATCGTCTGATAGCGCTCGTCGGGCTCCTTCTCGAGCGCCTTTTCGAGCATCCGCCCCAGGCCCCATTCCAGGCTTCCGGCCGGATAGCTCAGCGCCGGCAGGCGGTCGTGCGCGATGGCGTGCAGTGTGTCCAGAACGTTCTCGCGCAGAAACGGATGGCGTCCCTGCCGGCACTCGAACAGCACCACAGCGAGAGAAAAGATATCGCTGCGGCCGTCCACCTGGCGGCCAGTGGCCTGCTCGGGCGACATATAGGCAGCCGTGCCCAGAATCGATCCCTCGCTTGTGAGACCGGCATCGACGGTGGTGGCAGCCGAGGCGCCTTCCGCTGGCAGCTCTTTCTCCTTCAGCTTGGCCAGACCGAAGTCGAGGATCTTCACATAGGCGTCGGGGCGCACCAGGAGATTTTCCGGCTTGAGGTCGCGGTGGGTGATGCCGCTTTCATGCGCCCGGGCGAGCGCCGTGGCGGATTGGACACCGATATCGAGAACTTTGGCCAGCGGCAAGAGGCCGCGCCGGAGCAGGGCGCGCAGCGATTCTCCTTCGACCAGCTCCATGACCAGGAAGGGTCCGTCCTCGAATTCGCCGGCGTCGTAGACGGTAATGATGTTGGGGTGGTTCAGCGCCGAGGCGGCTCGCGCCTCCTGCGAAAAGCGCCGCGTGCGTTCCGGCTGGCGGCCCAGCTCGGGGCGCAGCACTTTGATGGCGACATCGCGGCCTAGCGTCGCGTCCTGCGCTCGGTAGACGACTCCCATCCCGCCTTCGCCGAGCTGCGCGGTGATACGGTAGCGTCCGATGGTTTGGCCGACGAGGGACATGGGAACCGCCGTAGCATCAGAATACCACCGGCAGAGCTACACGAGCGTCGGCTGCGGACTTGGATTGACGCTTGGCGGCGGCCGAGATTCGTCTTGCAAAGCGCGCCGGGAATCTGTCTTCAGTGCGGACTTCCGGGCTAACTTTCGACTCCTGGCTCCTCACTCCTGACTCCCGTCTTCTTCCTCAAGATCCCCCGATAGCTGGCCTCCAGCCGCTCGGTCAGCACCCGTATATCCCAGTTTTGTTCCACCTCGCGGCGGGCCCGCTCGGCAATGGCCCGGGCGCGGGCGGGATCGGCGAGCAGGCCAAGGGTCTTGGCGGCGAATTGGTGCGGTTCGTCGGCCAGCTCCAGCAGTTCACCGCCCGCCGATGCCAGGCCTTCCGCCCCGATGGTGGTGGAAACCGCAGGAATGCCGGATGCGAACGCTTCGAGCAGCTTCACCCGCACGCCAGAGCCGCTGAGCACGGGGCAGACGAACAGGGCATAGCGCTCGAGCGGGTCACGGATATCCTCGACGTGGCCCAGAAACTCGGCGCCGCCCGCCGCGTAGACGCCGGCGAAACCGGGACCAGCCTGGGCGCCGACAATGATCAGCCGCGTCTGCGGGCGCTGGCGCCGGATCAGGGGCCACACCCGCTGCCAGAAAAAGTTCAGCGCCTGCTGGTTGGGCAGGTGCTGGAAATTCCCCACAAACAGCAGCGTGTCCGGCTCGCGCCCGCCAGCGACGTAGCGATAGCGGTTCACGTCGATCCCTGCTCGCAGCCCCTCCTGCAGCGGCGTCCCGTTGCCCAGGAACGACGCTAGAAACTCGCGGTTCTCGCGTGTGCACACCTGCACGGCGTCAAACTTGCGGATCGCCCGCAGCTCGAACCGGAGGGCGCGGAGGTATTCGTAAGTCGATTTCACCAGGCGCACCACGCTGCGCTCGTTCGACCAGCCGCGGGCGATCGACTGGAAGTAGACGTCGTGCTCGAACAGAAACGTGGCCACTCTCTCAAAGGCCATGGCGTAGACCGCCAGTTGCGTGTAGTCCACCTGCACCACATCGATTTTCTCGGTGAAGATGGTGCGGTGGATACGCCAAGCCAGGTCGCGGTTCGAGAACACGCGCGCCGCGTGCGGCAACAGCGCGCTCCAACCGCCCCGGTCATGGGGCATGCGCACCAGGAACTCGACCGAGGCGCAGAGGCGGTCCAGTGTCTGGTTGGTGGCCAGATCTTTTTCCTCGTCGAGCAGGCACAGCAGGTGGACCTGCGCCCGTTGGGCCAGTTCGGCCAGCGTCTGGCCCATGAACACTGCCCCGCCATGCACCGGAGGCAGGATCGGGTAGGGCGACAGGAACAGCACGTGCAGCTTTTCCCGGTTCGGGTCCGGCGTCTCGTAGCGGTCGCGGAAATAGCCTCCGAGCGGCCGCCGGAAAGCCTCCTGATCGGATACGGCGGCGAGCGCCTGCGCGCGCCTTCGCGCCCGCATCGCGGATCCCAAGTGCCGCAGGGCGGCCAGCAGCGCCCGCGGGCTGGTGCGCGTAGGCGTATCGCCGCCCAGCAGCCTCACCCACATGCTTCCGTAGACATAGCCGAAATGGGCGGCGAGCATCCGCCAGTCGTGGATGTTCTTCCAGGCGAACAGCAGGAAGTTCTTCTTCAGCGCGGCCTGGATGAAAGCCTCGTTGAAGCGCCTCCCGATGGTGCCGCGGTGCTCGTGGTAGACCACGCTGCGCGGTTGGTAGTGCACCGTCCAGCCGCGCTTCCAGGCCATGTAGCTGAGGTCGGCGTCTTCCAGGTAAAACGGCTCGTAAAGCGGATCGAAGCCCCCCAGCTCGAGCAGCTTGCGCCGGTCGTAGGCCGAGGACCCGCCCCCGGCGTAGAAGGTCGGAAACAGCGCGCGGACGCGCTCGTCGATAATGTGGCGCACGTGCAGGCGGCCCTCGATCCACAAGCCCTCGGTGAGGCCGGTCTCCTCGCGGACCTTGCTCGGATCGGTGAAGAAAATCTGCGCCGAAACGGCAAACACGCGCGGATCCCGGAAGCCTTCGACGAGCGGCTGGAGGAACCCCGGCTCGACGCGCATATCGCTGTTGAGCAGCACCACGATGTCGTGGCGCGCCGTCCGCATTCCCGCGTTGGATCCGCCGCCGAAGCCGAGGTTGCGGTCCAGCTCCAGAACCCGAACCTGCGGAAAGCGCTCCCGCAAGAACGCGGCGCTGCCGTCAGTGGAAGCGTTATCCACCACCAGGATCTCGTTCTCCGGGTTACCCTGGAGCGCCGTCACCACAGAAGGCAGATACTTCTCGAGCAGGTCCTTGCCATTCCAATTGGGGATCACCACCGACGCCGCGCGCGTCGAGGGCAGCGCGTCCGGCGGAAACGACCGGCACGGACGCAGCCCGGCGAGCAGGTCGGCAACGAATAACGCCACCGCCGCCAGAATCACCAGCGGAGGCGCCGCCACCAACAGAAACACAGCCACCAGGACCACTCGCAGCCAGACTGCGAGTGGATTTGAGGATTTGAGCATTTGAGAATTTGAGAGTGGCGTCCGAGGGATTTTCAATTTCTCAAATCCTCAGATTCTCAAATCGGACGTGCGGTTTCCCTGCCGGGTCGAGTTCAGCTCGACCCGGCAGGGAAACCGCACGTAGCCGTAAATTTCGCCGTCGCTGTGCCCCATCTGCACGGTGACGGCGTTGTCGATCCAGTCACACATCTCGTAGGCGGCCAGCGTCCCGTTGGCAATGGCCGGCGAGAACGAAAAATGAGACGGGTACAGCTCCGGCAGGGTGAGGTGAAAGTCCACCGTGAAGATGTCCCCTGGCGACATGGGCGGCAGGTCGTACCCCTCGCGGGCGGTGTTGGTGCCGGAAAAATCGATCCCCAGGTGGTTGCGCACCATGAACCCCACCATCGGGAAATCAAGCGCGGCATTGGCCCGCACGCTGATGCGCACCGTGATCTGCCCGCCCGGCTCCACGAGGCCCGCCGGCGCCCCGGCCGCATCGAGCACGGCGATGCCGATCACCTCGGCGGCCTTGTTCCCGTAGCGATAATCGATGTTGGGGATGGTCTCCGCGATCTCTGGGGCGATGAGCGGCGCCGAGCCGGCCGGGCGCGCCTCGGCGTTCTTCAGCTTCAGATACGCCGCGTCCTTCTCGACCATCCGCGACAGGTACTTGCTGACCACCGCCTCCGGTGGGCCGACCTCCACCACGCGGCCACCCTCCAGCCACATCACCCGGTCCCCCACCGCCTTGACGTCGCCCATGCTGTGGGAAACGAAAAGGATCGTCACTTGGCGCGAGCGCAGCTCGTGGACCTTGCGCATGCAGCGCTGCCGGAAGTAGACGTCGCCCACCGCCAGCGCCTCATCGACCAGCAGGATCTCCGGATCCACGTTGATGGCCACGGCAAAGGCCAGGCGGACGACCATGCCGCTCGAGTAGGTCTTCACCGGCTGGTTGATGAAGTCGCCAATCTCGGCGAACTCCTCGATCGCCCGGTAGCGCTGGTCGATCTCCCGCGTGGAGAGCCCCAGGATGGCGCCGTTCAGATAGACGTTGTCGCGGCCGCTGAATTCGGGGTTGAAGCCCGATCCCAACTCGAGCAGGGCCGAGACGCGCCCGCCGATCTGGACCTCGCCGTGGGTGGGCGGAAACACGCCCGCCACCAACTGGAGCAGCGTGCTTTTGCCAGATCCGTTCTCGCCGATGAGGCAGAAAGTCGAGCCACGCTCCACCTCGAAGCTGACGTCCCGCAGCGCCCAAAAATCACGGTGAAACGAGCGCCGGTTCAAC
>JACQDI010000098.1 GCA_016201195.1 Acidobacteriota bacterium
CGCCCCATCCGGACCTTCGAGAAAACCGCGGTCCCGTGGCAGTTGGTGCACATCCGCGCCACAGTGTCTTTCCCTTGACCCTCGGGCAGCGGCGGGCCCGGGGCTTTGAGCTCTTCTTCGCTGAGACGGTTCGGCGGAAACGTGCGGGGAGAACGCACACTCGCAACTGGATTTGCCAGGGGACGGCTTGGGGTTTGTTGGGAGTCCGGCAGCGCGAAGGCGATCAGGGCGTCGGCAGTCTCGTCCGCCGTCTTGGCGAGCATCCGGAAACGGTTCGTGCCGCCCGCGGCGATCACGACATACTGCTTGCCATTGCGGCCCTGGTAGGTCATCGGCACCGTGTCGGCGGTGGCGTCGAGCCGGGTCATCCACAGTTCTGTGCCGGTGCGCGAATCGAAGGCGCGAAACTTGGAGTCGGTCGTGGCGCCGATGAAGACGAGCCCGCCGGCGGTGACGATTGAGCCGCCCATGTTGGCGGCGCCGGCATTCTTCAGTCCCTGGGCTTCCATCTCGTCATAGCTGCCCAGCGGCACTCTCCACGCGATATCGCCGGTGTTGGCGTTGACCGCGGTCAGCTCGCCCCACGGCGGCTGCTGGCAGGGAAACCCGTCCTCATCGATGAAACGCGTATAGCCGCCCTCATTGCGATACGGCATCGGCGCGCCCGGGGCTGTCTCGACCATGTGACCTGTGCCGCCCAGGCTGCTGGTGTTGACGAAGACGTAACCGAGTTTGGGGTCAAAGGAAACGCCGCCCCAGTTGCCGCCGCCCATGGTTCCCGGGAACAGCAGGGAAGCCGTCGGGCCAAACGGCGTGTACGGACCCTCATGGCGCAGCCGGCTGAACCACTCGGTGCAGAACCGCTGGGCGTCCGGCGTACGCCGGGTGATGTCATCCTTCGTCATGCTCATTCGCGCCAGCGGTGGGGGCTTAAGCGGGAACGGCTGCGTGGGCCACGACTCCTCGCCCGGGGTGTCGCTCTTCGGTATGGGGCGCTCCTCCACCCCAAAGACCGGCTTGCCGGTCGTGCGGTCGAGAATGAACAACAGGCCCATTTTCGTGATCTGGGCCACGGCCGGAATGGTCTTGCCGTCGCGCTTTGCCTCGATCAGCGCCGGAGGGGCGCTCAGATCGTAATCCCAGATGTCGTGATGCACTGCTTGGTAATACCAGCGCAGCTTGCCGGTGAGGGCATCGAGGGCGATCACACAATTGGCGTAGAGATTCGTTCCCTTGCGATCGGCGCCGTAGAAACTATCCGCCGGATTGCCGATCGGCAGGAATACCATGCCGCGCTCGGTATCGACGGTGGCCGGGCCCCAATTGCTCGGGCCGGAGCGATCCTTCCAGCCGTCAGGTCCCCAAGTCTCGTTGCCCGGTTCGCCCGGTTGCGGCACCGTGTGGAACCTCCAGAGCAGCTTCCCGGTTCGCACATCATAGCCGCGTGGATCACCGCTTGGCCCAAACGTGGGACCCTCCTGGGTGGCCGGGCCGACAATCACCACATCGCGATAGATCGCCGGCGGTGAGCTAATGCTATAGGCGGCTCGAGGGAACTTGTCCGTGATGCCGGTCTTCAGATTGACGGCGCCGTTATCGCCGAAGCCGGCCACAGG
This sequence comes from Acidobacteriota bacterium, assembly GCA_016201195.1. Classification (GTDB taxonomy): domain Bacteria; phylum Acidobacteriota; class Terriglobia; order Bryobacterales; family JACQDG01; genus JACQDI01. Next base: position 1,617 of record JACQDI010000098.1, read on the forward strand.
AATCCCCGTCTTCGCGTCGAGCGCGATCAGCCGCGCATCTCCGGTGCCGAGCAGAATGCGCGGCGGCGTCAGCCTATCGCCCGGCCAATAGGCAACCCCCCGGTGCTCTCGGCCGTTCGCCTTCGGATCATATTTCCAGATCTCTTTGCCGCTCTCTGGCTCGAGCGCAACGATCTTCTGGTTCTGCGTCGAAAAGTACAAGACGTTGTCGACAACGATGGGAGTGGTCTCAAAGGCCCGGCCCCGTTCCCTGGTGTGATAAGTCCACGCGCGCTGCAACTGCGTCACATTTTTCGTGTTGATTTGGTCGAGCGGCGAATAGCGCATTCCGCCCGGATCCCGGCCATAGGCGGGCCAATCCCCTTTTTGGGGAATCGCCTGTGGGAACGCCGGCCCCAGCGCCCCTGCAAGAAGAACTACACAGAGAATCCGCACGTTCGACTTCCTTCCCTGGTGTGATAAGTCCACGCGCGCTGCAACTGCGTCACATTTTTCGTGTTGATTTGGTCGAGCGGCGAATAGCGCATTCCGCCCGGATCCCGGCCATAGGCGGGCCAATCCCTTCCCGGTCGAAGGACCAGTATAACCCGCTTGCGCAAGCACTCCGCTCGAAGCCATTCAAGCAAACAGGCGCGGCAACAGGCAGCCGGTGCGGGCGCGATACCGGAGATAGGCTTCCCCGAGTTGATCCACGAGCAGCTTTTCTTCGACTACACTCTGCCAGTAGAAGAATCCCCAGAACGGGGCGGCCAGAAACAGCAGCGCCGTGCCGCTGTTGTGCACGAGCGCGCCGCCCGCGAGCAGCGCCAGAAACCCCGTGTACATGGGATGCCGCACCCAGCAGTAGGGGCCGCCGGTGATGACCTGGTGATCGCGCTTGACGCCGAGAGTAATCGAGAAGAAGCGTCCCAGTTCGATGCGGCTCCAGACAATAAACACAAGCCCGACCATGGTCAGCACCCAGCCTGCCGCGGCCGCCTCCCGCTCGAAGCGAGTGATGGGAAAGCTCCAGTGCCAGAGGTAGACCGTGCCGAGGAACAGGACGATCACCACGAACTCGGCCAGGCGGATGACGACGACCCGCCGGTCCCAGGCGGCGAGACGGATGACGACGACCCGCCGGTCCCAGGCGGCGAAGGTCTTGCTGGGGTTCGTCTCCGGCCGCCGCAAAAAGCAGGGAAGCAGCGACCCGAGCACCACCACCCAGAACAGCGTGGTCATGCCTTGAGGTACGGTTTCAGCGCTGCGAACTGGAAGTCGATTTCCTTGATGGCCTCGGGCGTGAGCACGCTCTTGTCGCGACGGGAGATCATGGTCTTAAACACGCCGCGCTTCTTCATGATGTAGCGGCGCGTGCCGGGCGCCTGCTGCTCCATGTTGAGCATCAGCAGCAGTTGCGAGAACACGTGGCGCGCCTTCTCGCGCTGTCCGGATTGGTATAGCTCCCAGATCACGGCGTAGACGTCGGATAAAGGCGCGCCAGGCATGGTGCCGTCGAAGCCCAGGCTCATCTCGTACATCATGCCGCGTCCCGCCCCGCCGCTAAAGACGCCCTGGATCACGTCACGGTGCTTGGCCAGCTCGGTCATGCGGCTGATCACCGGCTCATACTCTTCCTTCACGTAGCGGAAGTTGGGCAGCTCCCGCGCCAGTTCCAGCATGAAATCGACCGTGGGCGCGATCCCCTTGGCGCCGCCGGTGGTCTGCATGAACAGGGGGCGCCGGGCGGCGCGGGCGATGGCCCGATAATACTCGCGGAAATCGTCGAGGGTCTTCGCCTCGGTCGGCGGGATGGCGATGAGGGCGTCCGGGCCGAGGCTCTCGGCCCTCTTCACGTATTCGAGGGCGGCGGCGGTGTTGGGTCCTTGCACGCCGAGCACCAGGGCGGGCTTCTTGCCCTTGGCCGCGCG
>JACQDI010000668.1 GCA_016201195.1 Acidobacteriota bacterium
CAACGGCCGTTTTGAGGATTACTGGGAGGCGCGCCGGGCGGCTTGAGTCCAACTTCTATGCCGCGCACCGCGCGAAAAGATAGTAACGAAATCGGTGGAGTATAGTCCGGTTGCGGTTGTTCACTCGGGCCGGGCCGCTGCCCGCCCAGTCGCCCTGGAATTTCTTGCAGCGCGCTTTTGGCAGGGCTTCCCGCGACCGAGGTCGCCTGCTGGTAAGCGCCGCAGAAAAGTCTTGCAAATTTGCACGATTTTTCGACCGGGTTACAAATCTGCGGCCAGGTTTGGCTCCGTTCACTCCTCCCTCCAAGCAGGATACTCGCTTGAACGCGATCAGTGATCTTCTTGTGGTCGGTAGAATAGGACCGGGACCGTTCCCGGATTCTGTGGGACTTGCATTGGAAGTCGAGGGTGAGCGCCAATCTTGCGACTGTCCAGAGGGTCTGACCCGGGACGCTGCCTGACTGCCAAAGGAGACAGCCTGTGGACAAGGCTCTGCAGCTCGTGATTGAGATGAATGAGTGGATCTGGAATCGTTTCAAGGACGATCTCAAAGATGCGACTCCGGAGGAGATCGATTGGCGGCCGCTGCCGCAGGCGAATACCATTAACGCCATCCTGAGACATCTTCGCACTGAGGCACAGTGGCATCTGGTGAGCCTGGAACACGGCGAGCCAATGCCAGTTCCAGTTACTGTGAGCGTTCGGCAGGAGATCGATTTGGCGTCCTCCGATTTCGAGCGAAGCCTCAAGGAGTTGGAGGAGTCGTACACCCGTTTTATTGCGGCGTTGCGCAGAACGACGCTGCCCGCTTTGCAGCAGCAGACCGCGCTCGCCTACCGGGACTTTCCAGGTGAAGCTTCGCGTCCGACGCATCTCCTAGCCTTCCATCAGGCGGTGCATTTGGCGATGCACTGGGGGCAGATTCGCACCATTCGCAATCTGTACCGGAAAACGCGTGGCGAACCGGTGCGGTTCTTTCCGGAAAACCCCACATTTCCAAATGTAGACGACGGCTAAACCGTTCGGGACTGAACATGATTTCCATTGCGGATTCGCTCAAGTGGGCAGCATTCGGGCTGAAACTCCTGGTAGTGTTATGATCGTCGCGGCAGCTTCAAAGCTGCACACCCTTCCAATGGCAGAAACCATCACGCGCGCGTCGGCGACTCTTTTGCTCGGCCTTGTGCTGGGGCCGGGCCCGCTGGCCGCCCAGTCGCCCAGGAACTTCTTGCAGCGCGCTTTCGGCGCGGCCTCCGCCGGCGAGCAGCCCCTGCTGAGCCCGCTCGCTCCGGGCTTCAGCCTGACCGTCGCGAGCCGGGAATTCGACGTCCAACCCACAGCCCAGCCGAACGTCGCGCGCTTGGCGGTCGCGGGGATCCCGCTCCGCTTCGAGTTGCGCTACGAACGCCGGGCAGGCATCGATCTTTACCGCATCCGGCCTGCGCCGGACTCGGAGCTTCGCGGAGAGCAGGTCCGGTTCGACTGGAGATTCCCCGAAGCTTACAACGAGTCGATGACTTTCGATACCGGGGCGTTGCAAGGCCAGCCGCTCTACCTGCCCGACGGAAAAATCCCCGACAATCACTTCACCAACTGGGGATCGCTGTTTTATAACCGCGAGGCCAATCTGGCGGTGGGCGCGGAGCTGGATGGCGCAGAGAGGTCCCGGCACGCGCGGCGCGGTCACTCCCGCTTTACGAAGTCCTCTTCCTTGCAGTTGATGACGACCACGGGCAATGCCAAGATGGAGATCACCCTCTTTGCCTATCGCCCGAAAGACAACCGATTTTGGTGGGCCGAGTGGTACCAGTTGCGAAGCCGCAGCGATCCGAATATCCCGGCCAATTTCTTCCCGATTCTCAGCCCTTACGATTTGAGCTGGCAGCCGGGAGAGCAACAGGCGGTCGCCGTGATTCCAGGGCCGGAGGATCGCGGCCGGAAAATGGAGCTGGTTCTGATCGACGACATCCGGCAGAAGCTCGTGTCGCGCCTGCCTTTTCAGTACGAGCTGCCCGTGACGAACGTGGCGGTGAAGGTCGGAGAATGGCGATCGAGCCTGTACCGTCTGATCGTTGTGCCCGCCGGCGAGGCGGTGGATCCGGCCGTGAACGACCTGAACCGAAAACTCGCCAATGTGATCGTTCGCCCCGCGCGCGCTCGGGCTCCGGTCCTGTTCGTTGCGCCGACTGATGCCTGGTGGGCCTACTCGACCAACGGGAGCCACGACTATCACGGCTGGAGAACCGGCTACGACGGCAGCGTCGGCTACGCACCCACCGTGATGAGCAGCCGCCAGCGCCGGCTGAACAACTTCTTCTACAGCCTCTACGAGCGCTACAACGACATCCATCATTTTCGTTACCTCGACGAGTTGTCGCGCCAAGACGGTTTCGACATCGAGTTTGTGACGCAGCACGACGTGGCGCGGGGCCGGGTGCGCCTCGAAGACTATAAGCTGGTGCTCATCGGAAACCACTGCGAGTTCACCACCGAGCAAAGCTACCGGCGCTTCACGGAATACCTGGGGCGCGGCGGCGGCGTGTTAATTCACGGCGGCGACTCGTTTGCCGTGATGGTGGAGTATCTGCCCAGTCTCGAAGAGCCGCGATACCTCTGGCAGCGAGGCCATATCTGGACCCACTGGAGCGATCAACCGAGCGATTTTCGAGGCCCTCTACTGCTCCCTCCAGACGCGCGTCCGGACACTGCGATCCTGAATCCCACGCCCGGAGACCCGATCGACTACCTGAACGCGTTTCACACCAGCGTGGGCTACTGGATTCCCGGCAGCAAGGCGGTGATTGCGAATACAGTCCATCCCATCGTCCGCGGCCTCAATCTCAAACTCGGGGACGAAGTGCCCGGCCCGTGGGGCGGCGAAGTGGACTTTGCTTACGAGCCGCAGACCTGGGACATCCTCATCCGCTCGGATCGAGCCGCGCCCGAAGAGCGGGAGTTCGGCGTCGACGCCTATGATCCAACTCCTCTCCATCGCGTGGGCCTCGCCGTTCACAAGAATGAGCGCCTCGCCATGGTCTGCGGGGAGAATTTTCCGAATATCCTGCAAGGACGCCAGCATACGCTGTTCCGTGAGTTGTACCGGCGCACGCTGCGTTATCTGCTCGACGGCGCCAGGGCCCTCGACGGCGAAACGAACGTCGTAGCTACAAACCATGTTGCTCCTCAGCAAAAGGATTCCACGGTCCTCGAATGGGACCGGCCGGTGCGCATCGGCGCTCTGCGCTACGAGCTGCCCGAGTTCATCGATTTCCACGACCCGCAATGGCATCGCAAGCCCACCCCGTATGCGCACTACGTGATCGAGGGGTCCGCGGACGGAGAACACTGGGTCCCGCTGGCGGACCGGCGCCACGGCCCCTGGCGCGGCATGAAGACCGATATCTTTTCTCCCGCCGATGTGAGGTATCTTCGCTTCCAGGGAACGTTTTCCAACGGCGAGCCGTTTCGTGTCCGAAACGTGCAGGCGTTTGCAGCCAAATAGTGCTTTCCTCTGGGGGTCCTCCGACCCCAGGCAACGCTGGCCGTGCCGTGGGATGATGGAATTGACGGTCCGGCCCGCCCGGAGTGAGGTAAGAAGGCAATGACGATCAATCTCAAGCTCGAAGACGAGCAGCTCATCCAGAAGCCGCTGCAGAGCGGTGAGTTCTCCAGTGCCGAAGAAGTGATCCACCACGCGCTGAAGTCGCTCGATGACAAAGAAGACTGGCTTCAGGAGAGCAGAGAGGCCATCAACGAGAAAATTGAGCGGGGATTTGCTCAGTTCGAACGCGGTGAGGGTTTGACACCGGAAGAGTCCCTCACCCGACTGGAAGCAAAGAAAGTGGCTTGGCGGGCCGAGCAACGGCGTGGATGACCGGTACTCTGTTTCGCCGCAGGCGGGCGACGACCCGTTCGAAATCTGGCAGTACATCGCTCTCGACAGTGAAGACGCGGCGAGCCGGATCCAATCCGACTTCTACGAAATGTTCGGAGCATTGGCCCGAATGCCAAGACTGGGACATCGTCGTAAAGACCTCACCCGCCGGCCCGTGCTGTTCTTTCCGCTCTACTCGTACTTGATCCTGTATCAACCCGACGTCGACCTGATCCGCATTATGGCCGTCGTTCATGGCCGCCGCGATGTGAAGCGTGTTAGAACACTGGGTCCCGCTGGCGGACCGGCGCCACGGTCCCTGGCACGGCGTGAACAGCGATATCCGGATCGGACGCCTGCGTGGACTAAAACAGCGGACTAAACAGCGGACAGCGGCAAGCCCCCGGCTTGCCACCCCGCCGGCCCGGTGCTATCTTGTTGGGTGCACGGGAGGGGTTCTATGGCTCGAATCTCCCAGATTCTCTCGGACCGGGAGCTGTACTCGGTCGAGAAAGACGAGACCGTCCTGGAGGTCGCCTCCAAGATGGCCACCCTGCACGTGCGAGCGATCCTGGTGCTGGAAAACGGCGAACTGCGCGGCATTTTCAGCGAGCGCGACTTGCTCAGTCGCGTGGTGGTCGAGGGGCGCGATCCCCGCACGGTCCGGGTGGAAGAAGTGATGACGCGCCACCCCATGACCATCGACGAATCGGCCACCGCCGACGAGGCCATGGAGATTATGCACACCAACGACTGCCGGCACCTGCCGGTGCTGCGCAACGGCACGGTGGTCAAGCTGGTCTCCATGCGCGACCTCATGTACTTCGACCTGGACCGCAAGACCGAGGAGATCCGCCACATGAGGGACTACATCCAAGGTGCTGCCTGAGAAGAAGACCGGGGTCGTGTTCTTTGCCCACGGCTCGCCGATCGAGTCGGCCAACGAGGCGGTGCGGGAAGTGGCCCGGGCGGCGGCGGCCCGGGGCGGCTTCGAGCTGTGGGAAACAGCCTTCCTCGAAGGGGGCCGTCCGGACCTGCCCGGCGCGGTGGCCCAATTGGCGCAGGCCGGCGCCCAGCGGGTGGTAATCATCCCGTATTTTCTGACCCTGGGATTGCACCTGCATCGTGACCTGCCCCGCATCGCCGCCGAGCTGGCCGGCATCTATAAGGATGTGGAGATGGTGTGCGGCGAGCCGCTCGACGGCCACCCCGGCCTGATCGCGATCCTCGCCGAGCGCGCCCGGCAGGCTTATAACCGATGAACGCTTCCGAATCCAGAACGGCTCGCCTGGTCGAGTCTTTCGACCTTGCCCCCGAGGTCCGTCATTTTGTCTTCGAAGTTGCCGGCGTCGATCGCGTCCTGTTCGAGCCGGGCCAGTTCGTTTCCTTCCACCACGAGATCGGCGGCGAAACGATCACCCGCGCCTACTCGATCGCCTCGCCGCCCAACGGTGACAACCGCTTCGAGCTGTGCTTGAACCGCGTCCCGCACGGCCCGTTCTCGAACTACCTGTTCGGGATGCACCCCGGTGACGAGCTCCCCTTCGACGGCCCGCTCGGCTTCTTCCTGCTGCGCAACCCGGTGAAGGATTCCCTGTTCGTGGCCACCGGCACCGGCGTCGCGCCCCTGCGCTCGATGATCCATCACCTGTTGCAGCGCGGCACAACCGCCCGGCTGCGCCTCCTTTTCGGCACGCGCTTCCAGGAGACGATCCTCTACCGCCACGAATTCGAGGAACTCGCCGCGAAGCAACCGAACTTTGAGTTTTATCCCACCCTGAGCCGCGAAGGCCCGAACTGGACCGGGCTGCGCGGGCACTTGCAGGAGCACCTCTTCGAGCTGCTCGAAGGCCGCACCGACATGGACGTCTACATCTGCGGGTTGAAAGCGATGGTCAACGACGTTCGCACCCGGCTAAAGGAGCGCGGCTTCGACCGCCACTCGATCATCTACGAAAAGTACGACTGAAAGACAGCCTCGACCGTCACCATCCGAGCAATACTCAACTACCGGGGAGGGCGAGGCGGCTTAGGGGCCTCCTCTGCACCCTCGGTCGGGGCCACACCCCGTTGACGGCCCTGCTGACCAGCGCCCTGGCCAGCCCGGCGGCCACCCGGAGCAGGTCCGAACCCCAGCGCTTGCGCTCCCTCTCTCAGCAGAGCCGTTTCGCCGGGGCCCTGGAAGAAGCTGAATCCCTGGCGGTCCTTCCAAGCCAGCGGACCACCCAGCTTTCTGCCGGCCTTCAGGGTTTCATCGTGGATTCTAGTGACCATCGCTTCATACTGCGGCTCGCCCTGCTTATATCCCGAGAAGTTCCCCAGGTCGGTGCTGGCGGCGAAAACCACATCGACCCCAGGGACGGCGGCTATCTTATCGGCAACATCAACGCCGACCGGCGTCTCAATCATGATAACCACCATCATGTTATCGTTGACGGTCTGACGGTAATCAGATCCCCAGAGTGCGCCATACTGGCCACCGCCCTGGCTGCGGCGTCCCTGGGGCGGATACTTGGCCCACTTGACCGTGGCCTGAGCCTTCTCCACTGTGTCGACCGTGGGCACGATGATCCCCAGAGCCCCGATGTCCGTCGCTTTCTGGATGTCGCTTTCTGTCGCGTCCGGCACGCGAATAAAAGGAATCGCCGGTGTTCCCCGGCAAGCCCAAATCATTTTGGCCACGTCCGAATAGGTCAGCGGGCTGTGTTGCATTTCGATCCAGAGGTAATCGAATCCGGCATTGGCCATGGCGCAATAGATGTTCGGGTCCGGCGAGGATACGGTTCCCCCGACAATCGGCTTGCCCGCCATCAATTTTTGCTTCGCCGTATTGTAGATTTTCACCGGCGCAGCAGCCTTCCCTTGTTGCGCTTGTGCCGTTCCTGTAATCATCAAGCACAGCACCGTCGAAACTACGGCGGCTAAAACGACTCGCCTCACAATCATGAGCCCCTCCTGTGGCAGTTAAGAACCTTCCGCCACTTGGGTCTTTATATCACCAAATCGACAAATCACCAAATCCGAGAATCACCCAGTCGGGCGTTCCTTCGACTCCATCTTGCGTCCTTCGCGGATGCTTTCGTAAAGACGTGTCCTCTTCGAAGTCGATGTTACCTTGCTTTTAGACTGGGCGCAAAGGACGGTGGCGGTTACCGCCGGCGTGCGGCCTTATTCCAGCTCCAGCGCCAGAAACATCAATCTGCCGGATCGCTCGATTTGCAGCACCACGGGCTCGCCGGCTTTCAGGTTGGCCAGCGCCGAGCGCAGCCCGGCGATGCTCTTAGTGGTAACGCCGTTGATGGCGTAAATGACGTCGCCCGGCTGCGGACCATTACCGGAATACGGCGAGCGGGCGGCCCGGGCGGCCACCACCACTCCATATTCTTTGCGCAGGTCTGGCAGCATCTCGGCGATCTTGCGATCGATCTCGATGCCGAGGATCCCGAGCTTGGGGACCAGGTTATCCTCGGGATTCACCATGTCGGCAAAGCGCTGCGGGTCGTCCTCCCGCTCGATCACCGGGACTTCGAGGGTGAGCTTCTCCGATCCGCGCAGCACTTCGAGCGCAACCTTTTCGCCGATGGGGCGCCGGTAGAGGTTGACCTCGAGCTGCCGGGCGTTTTCCATGACCTTGCCGTCGAGGCGCAGCACGATGTCGCCGACCTGCAGGCCGGCTTTCTCAGCGGGCCCTTCCGGCATGACGTCGCCCACCAGCACGCCCCAGTCCTGGGCCAGGCCCAGGCCTTCCGCGAGCGCAGGGGTCAGGGTCTGCGCGTAGACCCCGATCTGGCCGCGGTGGACGTGGCCGGTCCGGCGGATCTCGTTGAACACGTTGCGCACGATGTTGCTGGGCACGGCGAAACCGATCCCCTCGCTGCCACCCGACTGCGTGAGGATAAACGTGTTGATGCCAATGACGCGGCCGTTGGCGTCCACCAGCGGCCCGCCGCTGTTGCCGGGATTGATCGAGGCGTCGGTCTGGATGTAGACCATGGGATCATCGGGCCGCAACTGGCGCCCCACCGAGCTGACCACGCCCATGCTCACCGAGTTTTCGAGGCCCAGCGGATTGCCGAAGGCCATCACCAGTTGCCCCTGCCGCAGCCCGTCCGAATCGCCGAAGGTGAGATGCGGAAGCGCCGTCTTCTCGATCTTGAGCACGGCGATGTCCGTCTCGCGGTCGATTCCCACCACGCGCGCGTCGACGGTCCGTCCGGCAGGCTTGATCAGCGACTGCGACTGCGCCGCCTGCTCTCGTGACATCGGCAACTGCACCTGCACCCGCCGCGCCCCCTGCACCACGTGCGCGTTGGTGACGATGTAACCGTCCACGCTGAGGATGATCCCCGATCCGCTGCTGCGCTGCTTCGCGAGCAGGCTGGCGTTGGTCGATTCAGAATCCTCGGAGAGTACGTAGCCGGTCGAGAACACCTGCACCACCGCCCGGCTCACCCGCCGCGACAGCGCCTGCAAGGTCGCGCTCAGCTCGTGCAGGGCGTCGGGCGGTTTCTGCGGGGGAGGCGAGGTCTGGGCGGGGAGCGCGCCGGCGGCTATAGCCAGGGCGAGAGCAAAACGTGCCACGCATTCATTCTACCCAAACATTCTGGTGATAAGATGGGGCTATGAGCTTCAAGGAGCGCCTGCACCAACTCGTGGAGGAGCTGCCGGACGCGGAGCTGCACACGGCGGAACGGTTTCTGGAATACCTCCGAAGCCTGCAGGACGAGGTGGACCACGAACCGCTCTCGCAAGAGGCACTGGATGCGATCCGAGAAGGCCAGGAGGCCCTCAAGCGGGGTGAATACATCACCCTAGAGGAGTACCGCCGGATGCGCGGCTTGTGAGCTACGCGATCCGCTTGCAGGCCGCGGCCGTGAAGGTCTTGGACCGTGTCGACCGTCCCACCAACGTCCGGCTGCTGCATCGGTTGGACGAGCTTGCAGAAAAACAGTCCTCCCCTCTCTAATATGAGTCAAACAGAATCGGGCCGACTGCGCAAGGGGTTGACGGAGTTCAGGCACCCTGCAACCGGCAGCTTGGAATGTGGTGTAATGGAGTCATGGCGACCAGGGAGGAGCTGCATCGGTTGGTGGACGAGCTCCCGGAGGCCGAGTTAGACGCGGCACGGAGTCTGTTAGACGACCTTCGGAACGGCATGGATGACGATACGCTCACGCCGGAAGAGCTGGCTGAAATCGAGCGCGGACGCGAGGCGATCCGGCGCGGCGAATATATCACCATGGAAGAGTACAGACGGCAACGAGGTTTGTGAATTTTGCGATCCGGCTGGAAACAGCGGTCGTGAAAACTCTGGATCGCGTCGATCGACCCACCGAAAAGCGACTCCGAAATCGAATCGATGCCCTTGCCGCCGACCCCTTTGACCCCAGGCTCTCCGAGCCGCTGACGGGCAAAGGTGATCTGCGCAAGTCACGTGTGGGCGGGTGGCGGATTGTCTTCGAAGTGGACGTCCGGGCGAGATGGATCGCGGTGACCGCATTGCAGCGGCGAGGGCAGGTTTACAAGCGTCTCTAGCACTGGAGACCGTTAGCCCCAAGACTGTACTGCTTCTTCACCTTACTCACCAGTTCACGCTTACCTTGGGCCGCCGGATCGTATACACGTCGTTGCTGACTGAACGCTCTCTCGGATCGAGCCGACGACCTGGTGGTTACGAATCAGCGCGTCGCCACTTACGCCGGCAGCTTGCTGGAGCCCATCAGGTACTGATCGACGGCGCGGGCGGCTTTGCGGCCTTCGCTCAAGGCCCACACCACCAGCGACTGGCCGCGGCGGGCGTCGCCGGCGGCGAAGACGCCGGGGACGCTTGACATGTAGTTCTGATTTGTAGCGATGTTCTGGCGCTCGTCTAGCTGCAGGCCGAGGTCCTCGACCAGGCCGTCCTGGACGGGGCCGAGAAAGCCCATGGCCAGCAGCACCAGGTCGGCGTTCAGCTCGAATTCAGTGCCGGGGACTTCGTGCATGCGGCGGTTCGAGTCGAACTCGACCTGGATGGCGTGGAGCTTCTTGACGTTGCCGTACTCGTCGCCGCTGAAGCGCCTGGTGTTGACGCTCCACTTGCGGATGCCGCCCTCCTCGTGGGCGCTTTCCGAGCGCAGGATCATGGGCCACTGGGGCCAGGGCATGTTGGGTGTGCGCGCAGGCGGCGGTTGAGGGAGCAACTCGAACTGGTGGACCGAGGCGGCTCCCTGGCGGTGGGACGTGCCCAGGCAATCGGCGCCCGTGTCGCCGCCACCGATGATCACCACGCGCTTGCCGGTCGCAGTAATGCTTGTCGCCGGATCGACGGGCAGGCCGGCCCCGCGGCGGTTCTGCTGGGGGAGGAAGTCCATCGCGAAGTGGATGCCCTTCAGCTCGCGGCCGGGGACCGGCAGGTCGCGCGGGCGCGTGGAGCCGATGGCGATGAGGATGGCGTCGAACTCGGTGCGGAGATCGACGGCGGGGATGTCCACGCCGGCGTGAACCGAGGTCCGGAAGGAGATGCCTTCGGCGGTCATCTGGTCGACGCGGCGCTCGACCACGCGCTTCTCGAGCTTGAAATCGGGGATGCCGTAGGTCAGCAGCCCCCCGATGCGGTCCGATTTCTCGAACACGGTGACCCAGTGGCCGGCCCGGTTCAACTGTTGGGCGGCGGCCATGCCCGCGGGGCCCGAGCCTATTACTGCGATCTTCTTCCCCGTTCGAACGGCGGGGGGCTCGGGAACGATCCAGCCCTCCTCGAACCCTTTCTCGGCGATGGTCTTCTCGATCTGCTTGATGGTGACCGGGTCATTATTGATGCCCAGCACACAGGCGGCCTCGCAGGGGGCGGGGCAGATGCGCCCGGTGAAGTCCGGGAAGTTGTTGGTGGAGTGCAGGATCTTGAGCGCGTCTTTCCAGCGGCCCCTGTAGACCAGGTCGTTCCAGTCGGGAATGATGTTGGTGAGCGGGCAGCCGGTGTGACAGAAGGGGATGCCGCAATCCATGCAGCGCGCCGCCTGCTGCTGGAGCTTGGGATCAGGGAAGGGCTGGTAGACCTCGAACCAGTCCTTGACCCGCTCCTCGACGGGGCGCCGCGGGGGCGCGACCCGAGGGTACTCCAGGAATCCGGTGACCTTACCCATTGACGACCTGCCGCAAGGCTTCCGCCTTGCGCCGCTCTAAAACCCGGCGGTACTCCTTCGGCATGACCTTGACGAACTTGGGGAGCAGGGCGTTCCATTGCTCTAGCACCCACTCTGCTTTGGGGCTTCCAGTGTACTGATAATGCTTTTCAACCAGGCCGCGCAGCAGGGCGAGATCTTCTTCCTCGATGACCGGCTCGAGGTCGACCATCTGGAGGTTGCAGCGCTTCTCGCCGAAGTCGCCCGCCTCATCGAGCACGAAGGCGATGCCGCTCGACATGCCGGCGGCGAAGTTGCGGCCCGTCGAGCCCAACACCACCACCACGCCCTTGGTCATGTACTCGCAGCCGTGGTCGCCGACGCCCTCGACCACCGCGTGGGCGCCGGAGTTGCGCACGGCGAAGCGCTCGCCGGCCATGCCGTGCAGGTAGACCTCGCCGCTGGTCGCCCCATAGAGGCAGACGTTGCCGACGATGATGTTTTCCTCGGGCACGAAGGTGGAGGCGCGGGGCGGGTAGATGATCATTTTGCCGCCGGAGAGGCCCTTGCCCATGTAGTCGCAGGTGTCGCCCTCGAGCTCGAGGGTGACGCCCTTGGCCAGGAACGCCCCGAAGCTCTGGCCGGCCGAGCCGGTGAAGCGGCAGTAGATGGTGTCGTCAGCGAGGCCGGCCGAACCGTACTTGCGGGCGATCTCGCCCGAGAGCATGGCGCCCACGGTGCGGTGCACATTGCGAATGGGCATCTCGATCTTGACCGGCTCGCCGTGGTCGAGCGCCGCCTCCGCGGCGTCGATCAGCGTCCAGTCGAGCGCTTTCGAGAGGCCGTGGTCCTGCTGCTCGCAGTGGTAGCGGGCGATGCGCTCGGGCACCAGCGGGCGATGGAAGAGGGCCGAAAAATCGAGGCCGCGCGCCTTCCAATGGTCGATCGCCTTGTTGACGTCGAGCATATCGGAGCGCCCCACCATCTCGTTGACGGTGCGGAAGCCGAGCTGGGCCATGATCTCGCGCAGCTCCTCGGCGACGAAGAAGAAGAAGTTAATGACGTGCTCGGGCTGGCCGGCGAATTTCTTGCGCAGCACCGGGTCCTGCGTGGCTACGCCCACCGGGCAGGTGTTGAGGTGGCACTTGCGCATCATGATGCAGCCCATGGTCACCAGCGGCGCCGAGGCGAAGCCGAACTCCTCGGCTCCCAGCAGGCAGGCGATGGCCACGTCGCGGCCGGTCTTCAACTGGCCGTCGGTTTCGACCACGATACGCCCGCGCAGGCCGTTCATTACCAATACCTGCTGGGTCTCGGCCAAGCCGATCTCCCAGGGGATGCCGGCGTGCTTGATAGAACTCAGGGGCGAGGCGCCGGTGCCGCCGTCGTGGCCGCTGATGAGCACCACATCGGCGTGCGCCTTGGAGACTCCGGCGGCCACGGTGCCCACGCCCACTTCGGCGACGAGCTTCACCGAAATGCGGGCCTTGGGGTTGGCGTTCTTCAGGTCGTGGATGAGCTGGGCCAGGTCCTCGATCGAGTAGATGTCGTGGTGCGGGGGCGGAGAAATCAACTGCACGCCGGGGATCGAATGGCGAACGCGGGCGATGATTTCATCGACCTTGTGGCCGGGGAGCTGGCCGCCCTCGCCGGGCTTCGCGCCCTGGGCCATCTTGATTTGCAGCTCGTCGCAGTTCACCAGGTAATTGGTAGTGACGCCGAAGCGCGCCGAGGCTACCTGCTTGATGGCGCTGCGCCGCCAGTCGCCGTTGGGATCGCGCTTGAAGCGCTCCTCATCCTCGCCGCCCTCGCCGGTGTTGGACTTGCCGCCGATGCGGTTCATGGCGATGGCCAG